>JANOOM010000564.1:0-4644 GCA_031421335.1 Armatimonadota bacterium | reverse complement strand
GGGTCGGAGGCAGCGTGTTCGGCGATATGGAAGCCGCACGTCTGATTCTTGACGGCTTCGGCGTACTTGCCCTGGGCGGCCAGCAGGTAGGTCTCGGTGTTCAGCAGGCGGGCGGCCTCGCGCATCTGCTGGAACTCCGGGAACAAGATGGCAGACCCGAGTGACCAGTCGCGGGTGAAGACGCAGTCGGGCCGGTCGGCGGTCTGGTGCAGCAAGGCCCAGACGTCGGGGCGGCTGTCGTAGATCTTTTGGACGGCGGCGAGCTGTTCGGGCGTGTAACTCTGAGACGCCGACAGCGACTGGGCGTAATTCGGCAGGTTCAGCGGCTTGTCGTGGAGCAGCCGGAACAGTTTGCCGTAGAGGGGTGCGGCGTTCAGCTCAGGGCGAGGCGGGGGCTTTTGCAGGCCGGCCGGGTCGAGCGAGATGCCGTCACTCTTGAGGGCGGCCTTCGCCCGCGCCAGATCGGCGGGGCCGGCCTTGATTCGGCGCCGCAGGGCGATGGTCTTGGGGTCCGTACCGGTCTTCAGCTTGTACAAGACGCCCATCGGGTCGTGCTCGACCTGGGCGGGCGTCTGGGCGCGGGCGGCGCCCATCAAAGGGAGAAGAGTGAAGGCGGCCAGCGGCCAGCAGCAGTTCGCGAGTGCCATGATGTGTCGGTCCTTCTGGGCGGTGTGTTATTGCCTATAACGGGAAAAGGGGTGCGATGGGTGCGGACGCGACCGAAATAACCGCTTGACAGATCGCCGCACTTGTGATACACTGGGATTGCGGCTTCTAAAGCACCACCACCGCACTCTGGCCACTCTTTCCTATCTCGCTTTTTTTGTCTCGCCACCGCTTGATTACTCAGATCAAAGGAGACCAAAGATGAAAACCATGATTCTGCCGACACTGCTGGCGCTCGGCGCCGCACTGCTGTCGGCCCACCCGGCACAGGCCGACGACTTCTATGTCACTATTGACGGTGCCCATCAGGGACGCTTTCACGGCGAGAGCTTCCAGAAGGGCCACGAGCGCCAGATCACTGGGCTGAAGTACAACTACTCCGTGACCGTCCCGATCATCAGAGACGGGGGCGGCGGGGGCAGCATCGTGGGCAGGCCGCGACAGGGGCCCGTCGTGTTCGAGAAGGAGTGGGGCGCGGCCACGACGCAGATTTACCAGGCGCTCATCACCGGCGAGAGGCTGAAAACGGTCACGTTCGAGTTTTACAGCATGGGCCTAGAAGGCGGGCAGAGGCAGGCGTTCCGCGTCACTCTCACCGACGCATTCATCGTCGGCATCCATCAGCATGTCGGGGACACGCAGCACGACAGCACGCTAGACACACGCCGCTATGAAGATGTCACCCTGAGCTTCCAGAAAATCGAGATCGCGGACGAGACCAGTTCCACCACCGCAGACCAGCAGGCCCGTCATGCTCCCGCCGTCCGGCCGGCGCGGCCCTCCTGACGGGAGGCACCGGGTTGACTTCACGCGCGGGGAGTGGCTACAATGATCGTATCATGGCCTTCCCCGCGCTTTTCCCAACGCTAGCCCTAGACGTACCCGCGCTCATCCTGGCCCCGATGCAGGGGCTGACCGACGCCCCCATGCGGGCCTTCCAGGCCGAGTCGGGCGCGTTCACTTTTGCGGTCTCCGAGTTCCTGCGGGTCAGCGCGGAGGTCCCGCCGCCCAAGGTGTTCCGCCGCCACGTCCCTGAGCTTCAGGAAGGCGCGCGGACGCGCAGCGGCCTGCCCGTGCAGGTTCAGCTTCTGGGCGGGGACGCGGGCCGCATGGCCGAGGCGGCGGTCGCTGCTTGTGCGGCGGGGGCGCAGGCCATAGATATCAACTTCGGCTGCCCCGCCCCGACCGTCAACCGCCACGATGGCGGCGCGACGCTCTTGAAGCACCCCAAGCGCATCCGCGAAATCGTCCGGGCCGTCCGGGACGCACTCCCCCCCGACGTGCCGGTCTCGGCGAAGCTGCGGCTGGGCTGGGACTCCTCTGATGTTGTTTTGGAGAACGCGGATATGGCGGCGGAAGGCGGGGCGGCCTGGCTTTCCATCCACGGACGGACGCGCGCCCAGGGCTACACCCCGCCCGCCTACTGGGGTCCGATCGGGGCGGTCCGCGCCCGGCTGCCTATTCCGGTCGTCGCAAACGGTGACATCTGGACGGTCGCCGACCTGCGCCGCTGCCGAGAGGAGACCGGCTGCCTCCATTTCATGCTGGGGCGCGGGGCGCTTGCTGACCCGCGCCTGCCCTGCGCGGCGGCCCGCGAACTGGGGCTTGCGCCGGGTGACTCCGACGCGGGCAAAGAGGCTTTCTTCAACTGGCTCCCGGCCCTGCGCCGCCTGGTGGCGCTGACCGAAGCGCTCGACGGCCGCCTGACAGCCCAGATGCCTTGCCGCTTGAAGCAGTGGCTGAACATCGCCCAGCGGCGCGGGACGTTCGACGCTTTTGAGGCGGTCAAGCGGGCGCCCTCCCTGGAAGCGCTGTTCGCGGCACTGGACGGGGAACACACCCCGCAACTAGTTGCGACCCTCCCGAAACGGGAGGGTGAACCTGTGGGATGTCAAGGGTGTGCCGGAATTGACTGTGCCCCGCCGGCCCACGCCCCTTAACTGCCCCGCCTCCCAATCATCCCATGAGACCCACCAACAACCTTCTCAGCCCGCCCTTCCGCTTCGGGAGGGTCGGCACTTGTGCCGGGGTGGGTTCCCTCCTACAGCACCACTTCGCGCTTGCTGTCGGCGCTCCGGTACAGGCCGTCCAGGATCGCCATCACGTCCAAAGACTGCTCGGCGGGGACTGGAGAAGGGCGGCCCTCGGCGATGGCCTGGGCGAAGACTTTGCACTCCTCGGCGTGGGCTTCCAGGCCGTGCGGCTTCATCAGCAGGGACGTGTTGAACTGCTGCTGGGCGGCATTGCTGCCCGTGAAGATCTCGTTTGAGGGCCAGTGTGCCCCGCCCTTGTCGCCGTAGAGCCACATCTGCATGTCCTCGCCCGTCGTCTTGTGGTGCAGCAGCCACGAGACTTCAAGCACCAAGGTCGCCCCATTGTCGAAGCGCACTAGGGCCGCCGCAAAGTCCTCCACGTCCGCCTCCGCGCTCGGGATGGCCCCGCCCCAGACGCTCCACGCGCCTGGCTGGTGCAGCCGCTTGTCCTGGGTCACGCCCGAGACGGTGACGGGCTTGGGGTTGCCCATCATCCACAAAGTCAGGTCCAAGATGTGGACGCCAATGTCAATGCACGGGCCGCCGCCGCTGTGCTGCTTTTGCAGGAAGCTGTCGCGGGTCGGGCAAAGCTGGCGGCGCAGCATCCAGGACCGGGCGTGGTAGATGTCGCCCAAAGTGCCCGTCTCGACTTCGGCCTTGAGGGCGCGCGCTTCGGGCGTGAACCGGAAGTGCTGGGCGGTCATCAAGTTTTTCCCACTTTTGTCGCGAGCGGCGATCATGTCTTTGATGTTCTGCGGGGTCGGGGCGAGGGGCTTCTCGCAGATGACGTGCTTGCCGTGCTCTAAAGCCGCCACGGTCAGGGGCGTGTGGTACATGTTGGGCGTGCAGATGTCCACGATGTCAATTTCGGGGTTTTTGAATAGCTCCCACGAGTCCTCGTAGCGCAGGGCGGGGTCAATGCCGTGGAGGTCGCCGAGCCGGTGCAGGGCCTCGGGGGCGATGTCGCCCATGGCGTACAGCTCGGCGTGGGGACTGTCTTTCCAGCCGGGGAAGTGGGTGCCGGCGATGCCGCCGACGCCGATGACGGCGACTTTCAATGTCTTGGTCATGGTGTTGTCCTTTGGGGTTGGTCTGCCCGCTTGTTCGGGACCGGTCGGCGAAAGTCCTTCACTTGAGTCCTTCACTTGAGTCCTTCACCCGGCGGCGGGCGGTTGAGTGGGGCAGCGAAGACGGCGAGGCCCTCTTCGCAGGCCAGGGCGGCGACCTCCCGCCGGACGGCCTCCGACTGGAACCTGGCCGGGGCTTAGTCCAACTTCGGGGGCGGCGAGGGCGGCGCGCAGTGTCAGGGCGTTCATAGGGTCTTGTTTCTCAGGGGGAAGGAGCCACGGGTTGAAACCCGAGGCACCGAAAAGCCCACCGTCCGGGGGACGGAAGAGTAAAGTGCAAGAGCATGAGGCCGCCATGCGTCAGGCCGTTTCCGTTATCTCGCGTCCCCTGGACGCTGGGCTTTTCGGTGCCTCGGGTTTCAACCCGTGGATTCCTTCCTCTCATGGACTCAGACCCGGCGGCCCGCGAAAAGTTGCGCGCGCCTCAGTCCGGCACCGGCACGGCGGGGTAGCGGAAGAGCGACTCCTGGCCCGGCGCCTTGGCGCCCGGCCTGCCGCTGTCGAAGTGTCCGGTCGGTCCGGCGCTGTACACGACGAAGCCGCCGCCCTCACGTCGGTAGAGGAGGGGCTTGCCGGTGTAGGGGTCCGGGAAGCCTCGCGGCAGAGTGTTCGGGTATGCGCCGGTCTTTGCCTTTTCGGCGAGTAGGGCGGCGGCGGCCAATGTCACCGCCTCGCGGGCCTTGATGCGCGTGTCGTTCTGGTCTATGTCACTGAAGACGGGCATGAGGATCGAGGAGAAGACGTAGAGCATGCTGTTGGCGCCGTCACCGTCCCGCTTCAGCTTCGCGTTCACGGAGACGAACCCGGCACGGCGCAGG
>JANOOM010000563.1:0-5607 GCA_031421335.1 Armatimonadota bacterium | reverse complement strand
GGAACAAGGCCAGGTATGCCAGCAGAGAAGCGGTCTTGTGCGTGCGGAAGCGCGTCATGACGCGCTCACCGCTGCCCACGCGCAGGCCGCCGAAGAGTTCGATTCGCCAAAGAAAGTTCATGTCGTTCTCATGTATCCGGCTTCTCCCTTCACCTCCGTGCAGGAATCGTGCCAACCCGTCATGCGCCGGTCAGGATAGTGACGGCTTGAACGACGATCCACAGCAGGAGGGACAGGACGAGGGCCGACCCAGATCGGCGCGTCCACCGATACTTCTCCGTGACCACTCGGGAGACCTCGTGCGTCTGATGCAAGACCTGTCGGACCTTGTCCGAGGTCGGCATCGCGAGGAAGGTCTCGGCGAACTCCGGGGCGGGCAGAGCGGCGATATCCCCGAAGAAGAGCAGCGAGTGCGTCCGGGTCTTGACATGGCGCAAGCGGGGGAAGAGGGCCGCGATGGCGGACAGGTAGGAAGCGCAGATGCACACCAGCAGCAGGAGGCGGGCGGCGACGCCGACGGCTGCCGGCAGGCTGAGGCCGTGGGTGCTCGGGACGATCGCCTGATTCTGCAAGGAAACGGCGGCGACCAGCAGCGTGTTCGCTGCGAAGATCGCCTGCACCTTGCGGTCCGCCACCTGGACCTGGGCCTCGACGCTCTGGAATAACTGCCAGGCAGCCTGGAATTTCCTTTCCAGCTTTTCCCCCACCAAAGGCCCACCGTGTGTGGCACCCTCCAGCGCTTGTTCGGCTAGAACCCCATCCACCAAGTCACCGTCTGCTTTGTCTAACACCTTACCCCCTGTCCGCTCCGACGGCCAGAGCAGCTCTGCTCTCTGTTTCGCCCTCGCCCCCCTGACTTCCTCCGCCTACGCGGGCATCGAAGCCCCGGCGCTTGGAGAATGCCGCTTGTCGCCGGAGCCGCTCCGCTGCCGGCAGCCTCTCGATCTCGTCAATGTCGAAGCTGCCGAAGACATCGCGCAGGCGGACAAGCGGCGCGCACTGCGCCACGGTCAGCCAGGGCAGCCAGTGGGTCGTGCCGTGCCCGCGCAGGGGCGGCAGCGAGAGCGCCTCCGTTTGAAGGCCCGGCGCGGCGTACCCCAGCGTGCCGTCCCAGTCGAGGAGCTGCTTGGTGTCGTGGAGCAGCAGGCGGGCCATGTCCTTGAAGTGCGCGTCTCCGGTCAGCAGGGACAGGCGGTAGAAGAAGAACGGGGCGGCGGCCATGTCGCTGTCGGACCCGGAATGGCCCGTAGCGATCAGGCTCAGGCCCTCCGTCCGGCGGCCTCGCGGGAAAACGATCTTGGGGTCATGGGGCGGCATGGGGATGTTCCAGCAGTACACCCACGTCTCGCTGTAGTCGGCGGCCCGGACAGCTGCCGCAAGCCAGCGCGAGTCCTGCGCGATGTCGTACAGGGCCAGGAAGGCGTCCAGGGCCATCATGCCGCCTTCTTTGTCCAGGACATTCGGGTTGTCCGGTGTTCCGCCGATGTAGGCATACCGGTCGTGGACGGAGCGCAGGCAGAACTCCCCCGCTCGCAAGGCGGACTCCCGATAGCGGACGTCCCCAGTGGCTTCGTACAGGTCCACCAGGAAAGGGATGGGGTGGTCCGTCGTGTCTGGGGCGCGCGTGTCGCGGCTACGGGCGTCCGTGGGGCGCGCGGCGACACGGCCGTCAAAGCCGTACTCGCGGAACCAGGACCCGTCAGCGTTCTGCGCGCCGACCAGCCAGTCGCCGTAGCGGCGGCAGAAGAGCAGCCAGTCCGGCCGGTTCTGCCCGCGCCGGCGTTGGACGTTCCACGCCTGCAAGGCGCCGTCCGCACCGTCGGAGGCGACCCGCAGAAAGGTGTGATAGTCGCGCCAGGTGTAGGAACCGTCCGGGTGGATGTCGTACCAGGTGCGCGGCAGGCCCGACGCTGTCGGCGAGTTCCGCGCCCAGAAGTCCACGACGGCAGACGCCCGCGCCGCACCCTGGGCGTCACCCGCCTCCAGGCTGCCTTGGAGCAGCAGGGCGGCGGCGGGCAGGGCTTGGCCCACGAAGCCCATCTGGCTGCTGGTATCCACGACCTTGCCATCCGGCACGGAAGCGGCGAAGGGCACGCTGATGACGCCCTGATAGAAATGTGTGACTTGGTCCAGCAGGCCGACGCCGTCCCGGTAGACTTTGGCGAGGTCCGCCCGAATGACCGGCGGGTCTTGAAGGGTGTAGGCCGTCCGCCAGGCGCGGCGCAACGCGGCGGGGAAGTCGGGCGCGCGGGCGGCCTGGATGAGCAGGCGGTACGAGTGAGGAACGCCGGCGCGGACGGGATGGGAACGGTAGGCCCAGCGATCACCCACGGGCGAGGACCCGTAGGTATACGTCCGCGCGCCCTCCGTGCCGGGGAAAAGGAACGTGGGCGCGGGGCCGTCGGTGTTCGTGATGCCGACCGACCCGAACTGAAGGCGGGCGTCGGTGAGGCGGTCCAGCCCGTCCTCCCCGGCGAAGGTCGTGGGGTCTCCGCCCAGGTGGGTCAGCGTCAGCGTCACGCCGCTGCGCTTGTCCCGCTGCATGACCAGGGGAAGGGGGAGGCGGTCCTCCCGGCAGTAAAAGAACCGGTCGGTCAGGCGCCCGGCCAGTGCGCCGGGCGGGACATGGGCGTTGTCCTTGTACCAGAGGCCCGGCACGAAGAATTCGTTGTCGGCCAGCGCCGTCGCCCGCTCCGGGGACAGGCTGAAGCGCGTCGAGAAGCCCCTGTCTTCGGGGGCGGGCGTTATAACCTGGACATCGCGGGTCAGCGTGAAGGCCGCGATGCCGGGCAGGGGCGCGTAGCGGTCCGTGAACCGGAACTGCGTCCCGGCCAATGTCCGCACTGTCCCTACACAGACAAGCTCGCCGCCCGAACGCCGGACGCTGTCATAAGCGCCGGTCAGCCAGGCCGCCGCGCCGCGTGCGTCCACGACCTCGACGGCAAGCGGGGCGTCCTGCACGAAGACGCCGGGCGACGTGAGGCGCACCCCGTACCGGCCCGGCGAGACCGGCGAAAGGGTGAGCTGCGCCGCGCCAGCCCGCAGGCTCATCCCGGCTTGCGCCGCCTGCCCGTAGGAGGTAACAAGGTAGTGCGTCCCGCGCACGGTATAGCTGATGGGGTAGCCCCAGCCGTCTGGCAGGCGAATGTAGTCCCCATCGCCCACGCCCGTTCTGAGTTGGCTGAGGGAGCGCGGTAGTGCGTGGTGCGTCAGGCGGTAGTCGGCGATGGCCTTGTTGAGCTGGATCAAAGTGTAACTAGTCACTGACCGATCGCGCCCGAAGATCAAGTGCTGCGCCTCGTTCCGTCCCGCTGAAAGTGCCGGCGCCGTGATAGCACACCCGAAGAGGGAGGCAAGGAGCAAGCGCAGGCCGAGCATTTTCCACGGCTGGATGTACGTCATCCTCCCGGCCCGCTCAAGCCCACTCCAGGACCAGCAGCGCGACGGACTGCCGGGGCAGCGTCAAGCGCGTCGCTAATATCCCATTCGCCACATGCACCTTCTCCGGCGGCCCCAAGCGCTGGAGCTGGCCGGCCTTCTCCAAAGCGCGATACTGGGCGGGCGTCGGCGTCGCCGGCGACCCCATCCCCTTCCAGGCCGTAAAGGAGTTGGAATGCGCGTCGTCAACCCGGAACTGCGTCAGGGTCGCCGCGCCGGTGTGCGGCACGCCGTTCAGCGTCAAAGTGATGGCGGCGCCGAGGCCGGGAACGTCGTCGTCGTGGTAGTGCCATGCCAGCACGGTCAGCGCCTTGTGGTCCAAGGCGGCCAGGGCGGACACGTCCGGGGCGGCGCGGACGCCACCCTTGCGGATGGCCTCCACGCCCGCGTCGGACGTGCTGGCGACGGGCAGGAGGCGCCCGCGCATCTTGCTGAACATGCGGAAGACGTTCAAGACCGGCAGGTCCAGGCCGCCGCTTGCGAGCTGCCGGAAGCCGGCGAAGAGGGGCTGGTCTTCAAACTCGAAGGCCCAGGTCAGCGCCCCTTCCAGGTTGACGCCGTGCTTGCCCGCGATCTCCTGCTTGCGCGCGAAGGTCGCCGCCGTGTAGGAAGCATAGAGCGCCCCGTTGCGGTAGCCGAGCTGGGGACCCTGGCAGGCGGCGCAGCCATCCGGGTCCGACTCGCCGATGACGATGGGCTTGTCTTTGAACTCGGGGAAGCCCGCGATGACCGCGCAGGCGGCGTCAATGTCACCGAGCTGGTTTGAAATGCCCATGCGGACGTGGTCGTCCACGAACCGAGGGGAGCCTTTGGCATGGAACGAGAGGAAGTCCAGCGGCGAGCCGGGCAGGCCCGTCACATGGTTGACGCCCCGCGCGCAGTGTTCCAGGAAGCGGCGCAGGAAGTCGCCGCCCGGCCCCCCAGCGACCTCAGGGCCGCCGACGCGGGCGGTGGGCAGGGCGCGGCGCACGCCGGCCACGGCGTAGTCGTACAGCTTAAAATAGTCGTCGGGCGTCCCCTGCCAGTAGCCGATGTTCGGCTCGTTCCAGACCTCCCAGTACCACGTCTGTACCTCGGCCCGTCCCCACTTGTCAACGCAGTGCTTTGTCCATTGGTAGGCCAGCTCACCCCACTTGGCGTAGTCTTTCGGGGGGTAGGCCCAGCCGGTATAAATCTCGTCATACTTCGCGTGCGGCGTCCAGTGGTGCTGGTACGGCAGGGGCTTCGTGGACAGGGCCTCGGGCATGAACCCGATCTGGACGTAGGGCCGAACGCCGCGCGCCAGGCCCGCCTCGAAAATGCGGTCCGTGATCGTCCAGTCGTAAACCGCATTGCCCTGCGCGTCCTCGGTGTAGGCATTGGTAGATCCCCACTTCAAGGCAGGCGTGCCGTCACCCGTGGTGAGCAGGTTGTGCGTCCGAAAGTAGACCCGGTGCGGGTCCATCTCCCCGAGGTGCGCCAGCAGTTTCTCGCCGTTCTTGGCATAGGAATAGTTCGGCTCGTCACCGCCGAAGAAGCGCCAGATCGGGCGCAGTTCCCCTTGCGGCCTGCCGGCGTCTATTCCGATGGTGACGGGGAACGACGCGGTGGGGGCGGCGTCCAGTGGCAAAAGAGGCGAGGCCATGGAAGCTCCGATCAGGCGAAGAAGCTCGCGGCGCGAGAGTTCACTGGTCATAATCGTTCGGTCTCCAAGCGCAGGCGGCCGATGGCCGCCTCGATGACGAGGTCTCAACCGGCGCGCAGTGCGGCCAGTGTCGGCAGCACGTCGCCTGGAAGCAGTGGCACGGCGGGCGTCAGGGCAGTCACGACGGCGACCGCGTCCTCGACCTAACCCAGCCGGATGCCGTCGGGCGTCTGGAAGGTCGGCTTGCCGGGCCAGCAGAGCTGCGTGTGGTAGTCGTGGAAGCGGTTGACCAATTCTTCCAGAACGGGGTAAGCGTTCGTCAGGCCGGCCGCCGTTTCCAGGCGGGCGCGGAACTCGCCCCGCCAGGCGTCCCCGGTCGCGCCGACAACGAACTCGAAGACCGAGTAGTTGTCCTTCAGGGCCGCCCAGAAGGCGTCCAGAAGGGCGGCAGGGAAAGGGCTTTCGTCCTCGGTCATGGGTGATGCTCCTCGCTGTGCGGGCGATTGATACCCCGCCAACAATTTAAAAAAACCAGCCATAGCAGG
>JANOOM010000562.1:0-2046 GCA_031421335.1 Armatimonadota bacterium | reverse complement strand
GCAGCAGCAGGCCGGGCAGCAGCAGGCCGGGCAGCAGCAGGCCGGGCAGCAGCAGGCCGGGCAGCAGCAGGCCGGGCAGCAGCAGGCCGGGCAGCAGCAGGCCGGGCAGCAGCAGGCCGGGCATTGAAATGCCCGTCTGGGAGGCGCTTCGCGCCGACCGTCCAGGGGACGGAAGAGTGTGGGCCAGGGAAGGCGCATTTTCTAAGGAGGGGAACATGTCGGAGACCAAGGCGGAGTATTATCTACATTTCGTTTGGGCCACGAAGCAGCGCCATCCGCTGCTGACGCCGGAAGTGGAGGCGAGCGTCTACCGATGCATACAGGGCGAGGCGCAGCGGCTGCGGTGCGCGGTGCTCGCACTCGGCGGAATGCCGGACCATGTGCATTTGGCGGTCAAAGCACCGACTGTCCTCAGCCCGGCGATGGTGATGAAGCAGGTCAAGGGCGTCTCGTCCAAGTTCATCGGGGACGTGTTTGCCCGTCAGGAAGGCCATGCGCTGGACTGGTTCCGCTGGCAGGAAGGCTACGGCGTCTTCACGTTCAGCGCCTCGCAGAAGCCCCATGTCATCGGCTACATCCAAAACCAGAAACGGCGACACTTGGAAGGCAGCTTGTGGCTCGCCTGCGAGACGGATGACTGAGACCTCCTCAAGCGATACACTTCCGTCCCCTGGACGGTCGGCGCGAAGCGCCTCCCAGACGGGCATTTCAATGCCCGGCCTTCGTACCCAATTTTCTTCAGCGGGAAAGGACACAAACACATGGCAGACAGAATTCGGTTTGGAGTGATCGGGACGGGCGGCATGGCCCAAGGCCATATCGAGCGGCTGGTAAAGATGCCCGACGTTGAGATGGCCGCGTTCGCGGACATCAGCGAGAAGAGCCTGGCGCGAACGCGCGAGAAGCACGGCGAGGCCGTCGCAAACGTGGCGACGTTCTCGGACTACAAGGAGATGCTGGATAAGGCGAAGCTGGACGCCCTGCTTATCGCCACGCCGCACACGCTGCACTATCAGATGGCGGCCGATAGCCTGGATGCCGGGGTTCATGTGCTGCTGGAAAAGCCGATGGTCAACACCGTCACGGACGCCCACGCGCTGCTCAAAAAGATTGACGAGACCGGCAAAGTCGTCGCGCTGGGCTACCAGCGGCACAGCCTGCCGCACTTCCGGTACATCAAGGAGAAGATCGAGTCCGGGGAGTTCGGCAAGGTCCAGTTCATCAACGCCTTGCAGCAGCAGGGCTGGGCGAAGGGGACGGTCGGGTCGTGGCGACAAGACCCTGCCCTGTCCGGCGGCGGCCAGATCAACGATAGCGGCTCGCACCTTCTAGACATCGTGCTGTGGACGACGGGACTTGCGCCCGAAATGGTATCGGCGTTCATGGACAATCGGGGGACGCCGGTTGACATCAATAGCGCGCTCTCGATCAAATTCACGACGGGCGCGCAGGGCAACATCTCGGTGGTGGGGGACGCGGCGGGGTGGTACGAAGATATCACAGTCTGGTGCGAAAACGGCTCGTTCTACGTTCGCAACGACGGCAGTTTCCATGTGCAGGGCACGGACGGCAAAACCTTTTCCCCCGACCAGTCACAGATGCCCGAAGGCTCGGACGTGGTCACCAACTTCTTCCGCGCCATCCAGGGGACGGAGGAGGTCGCCGCCAAGCCTATCAACGGCCTGCGGACGATCGAGCTGACCGAAGCGGCCTGGGAGTCGGCCAAGGCAGGCGGGAAGCTCACGCCGGTGAAGTGGTCGTAGGACTTCCCTGGTCACAAGGGCGAGCGCGATGCTCGCCCTTTTTGTTTTGGTGTATGCGACTGAGGCGGGGGGGAGGACCAATGATTCGCGTTGTGGAAGCGACTGTTGATAAAAAAGGGACTGTGCTGCTCAAGGGCAACTGCGCTGTTCAATGAGGCGGCTTTAGCAGAAGAGTGGGACCGACCCGAGGAGTATGGCGCATGGTCTCATCTTCAGCCCGCTTCCTGAAAACGAGATCAGGGCGGGCGGTTGAAACCGCGCCAACAAGTTCATCAAACCTGCC
>JANOOM010000561.1:0-3516 GCA_031421335.1 Armatimonadota bacterium | reverse complement strand
TGGCGATGGTGGTGGTCTTGCCGACGCCCGTGGTCCCGATGAAAGCCAGCAGGCGCATTTTCCCCTGGGCGGGCAGGCTGTTGACGTCGGGCGCGAGGCGCAGGCGCTGGGATAGCAGGGTGCGGAGGAAGGAAGCGGCGTCGGCGGCCCCCAGCCCGGCGGGGACCTCGCCGATGAGCTGGCGGGCGAGCGGCGCGGCGACGTCGGCGTCCAGGAGCAGGCGGGAGAGGCCGGGGTAGCCTTCTTCGATCGCGGCGGCCGGCTCGGGCGCGGCTTCCTTGCGGCGCGTGCGGCGTGGGGCAACGGGCAGCACGACTTGGGCGACGAGGCGGGCGACGGCCTCCTGCCCGGACAAGCTCGGGTCGGCCTGCAAAGCGGCGGGGATGAAGGAGGCCTCGTTCTTCCTCGCTCTGGGCTTCTCGCTCAGGTTCTGGACGCTTTCTTTGAGGCCGGCGAGTTGTGCTTCCAGTTCCTGAATGCGCGAGGCCGCCCCGTCCGGGACCGACCCGGGGCGGCCGAAGCGGAGGCCATTAGCGGCGGCAGACGGGGCGGCCAGGGAGTGGCTCGGCGGCAGGTAGGTGCCGAAGGTCATTTCGACGACGTCTTTGCCGCCCCACTTGCCGAACAGGGCGCCCTTCTTGAAGGTCTTGCGGCTGACGATGATGGCGTCGGCCCCCAGTTCTTCTTTGGCTTGCAGAAGGCAGTCGGTGACGGTCCGGCCCGTGTAGGTTCTGGTCCGCAGGTTGAACTTGCCGGTCTTATCGTAGCGCTCGGCGGCGGTGGGCATCTGGGTGACGTTGCTCATAGGGTGACTTCTAAGGTGACTTCTAGGCGGAAACGGCGCCAACGGCGCGCACTTCGGTGTTCGGGACGATCTCGTTGTACGAGAGGATGACGAGGTTCGGCAGTGACCGCTCGGTCAGGCGGCGCAGGGGCAGGCGCAAGGCGGACATGCACAGCAGGACAGGCTGCTGGTAGCCGAGTGCGATCATGCGCTCCATCTGCTGACCGAGGTTCTGGACGAACTGCCGGGCTTGGGACGGCTCCAAAGCCATGTTCGGCATTCCGGGCGTGATGGACTCCAAAAGCTGCTGCTCCAGGGCGGGGTCCAGCGTCAGGGTCTGCAACGCCCCGCTCGCCTCGTCCACATATTGCCGGCAGATGGAGCGGGCCAATGTCGCGCGCACCCACTCGCCGAGCATGTCCACGTCCTTGGTCCGCCCGGCGTGGTCGGCCAGGGTTTCCAGGATGGTGACCAGGTCGCGTATCGAAATGCGCTCGCGCAGCAGGTGCTGCAAGACCTTCTGGATCTCGCCCACGGTCATCAAGGCCGGGATGAGTTCGTCCACGACCGCCCCGTTGGCCTGCTTAATGTGGTCTATGAGCGCCGAAGTGTCCTGCCGCGTGATGATCTCGGAGGCATGGCCCTTGATGACTTCGGCCAGGTGCGTCGTGATGACGGAAGACGGGTCCACGACCGTGTAGCCCGCCATCTCGGCCCGCTCGCGGTGGTTCCGGCTGACCCACTGGGCGGGGACGCCGAAGGCCGGTTCTTTGGCGGGGATGCCGTCGGTGATGGGGTCAATGACGCTGCCGGGGTCAATGAGCATGATGGAGTTCGGGTGGACGGTCCCTGTGGCAATCGTCGCACCTTTGAGCTTAACGGCGTAGTCGTTGGCCTTCAGGTGGAGGTCGTCGCGGATGCGGACGGTGGGGATGACAAGGCCAAGTTCCAGAGCCGTCTTCTGGCGGATGACGGTGATGCGGTCCAGCAAATCGCCGCCGACCGACTGGTCCACCAGTTGGAGCAGGCCGTAGCCGAAATTCAGCTCAAGGACGTCCACATGCAAGAGGGGCAGGACGCTTTCCGGCGTCGCAAGCGGCGCGGGCCGGGCGGCGGCCGTCGCCGTGGCCGCCGCGGCGGTCGCCGTTACTTGCTTCTGGTTGCGCATCAGGACGACCCCGATGCCGGTCAGCGTCCCGGCGATGAGCAATGTCTGCGGCAGGGGGAAGCCGAAGGGGACGAACAGGCAGACAAGGCCCGCCGTGATGAACAGGGGGCGCGGGGAGGAAAAGATCTGGCGCGCGATGTCGCCGCCCATGGCGGTGTCCGAGGCAGCCCGCGTGACCATCAGACCCGCCGCCGTCGAGATGAGGAGGGCGGGGATCTGGGCGACCAGGCCCTCGCCGACGGTCAGCAGGGTGTAGTTCTGGAGGACCTTCATCACGTCCTCGCCTTTGCTGAGGCCCATGGCGAAGCCGCCCAGGATGTTCAGGACGATGATGACGATGGCCGCGATGGCGTCGCCGCGCACGAACTTGTTGGCGCCATCCATCGCGCCGAAGAAGTCCGCCTCCTGGCCGACGGTCTTGCGCCGCTGCCGCGCCTGGTCCTGGTTGATGATGCCCGCGTTCAGGTCGGCATCAATCGCCATCTGCTTGCCTGGCATGGCGTCGAGGGTGAACCGGGCGGCAACTTCGGCGACCCGGCCCGCGCCCGACGTGATGACGACGAACTGGACCACGACCAGCAGCAGGAACACGATAATGCCGACGACGTAGTTGCCACCGATGACGACTTGCCCGAAGGTCGCGATGACGTGTCCCGCGCTGCCCGTCCCGATGATCAGCTTCATCGCCGACACTTCCAGGGCCAACCGGAACAGTGTCGTGACGAGCAGCAGGGCGGGGAAGACGGAGAACTGGAGCGGCTCGGTGGTGTAAAGGGCGGTGAGCAGGATCAGCACGGCCCCGGTCAGGTTGAGGACCAGGCCGAGGTCGAGCAGGGCCTCTGGCAGCGGCAGGATCAGCATGGCGACCATGCCGATCAGTGCCATCGCCATGGCGATGTCGGTCTGCTGGGCGGCCTTGGCGAAGAAGCCCATGAGGCCGCCGCCGCTGTTAGAGTTAGTAGTCTGGTTGGGGGACTGCCCCGGTCTGAGTTGAACTGCCACGCCGGGATTATTCCACGGCGACCCTTCAGAATCCCATGAAAGATTCCGATACTGTGAGACCGGCCCTTTCCATCGGTCGCCCCCGTTCACTGCCTCTTTGCTGGCAATTGCGGTATACTCCTCTCAGTGCGAGGAGACCACCATGACACAAGGCATTGACCGCGTCTACCGCCAGTGCGACCCTGCGAAGCCGCTGCAACCCAATGACCCGCGCTACGTCTCCTGCGAGGGTCTGCGCGGGACGGGCGATCTCGTCGGCCGCGTCGCGAACGCCATCCGCCGCTCGGACGACCCGATGCACCTGCTTTTTACGGGACACCGGGGCGGCGGCAAGACGACGGAACTCCTCCGACTTCAAGAAATGCTCGCCTACCCCCCTAGGATGTCAACAAATTCTTCGTTGTCTACTTCGACGCCGAGCGCGAAGACATTGATGTCAACAATGTAGATTATCCTGACCTCCTGCTGGCGATCATCCGCCAGGTCGGCCAGGCGCTCCGAGAGCGGGAAGGCGAGGATCTGCGCCCTCCGCATCTCGTCCGCTTCTTCGACGACATGAAGT
>JANOOM010000560.1:0-1642 GCA_031421335.1 Armatimonadota bacterium | reverse complement strand
GGCAAGGGGCGCTACGCCGAGGCCATCGCCTGCCAGAGTGAGGTCACCAGCCTGCGGCCCGCCGACTCCGTGGCCTTCTTCCGGCTCGGCCTCCTGTGCCGTGAGGCCCGGCGCACCGACCAGGCTGTCCAGGCGCTGCGCCAGGCCACACACCTCAGTCCCGCCGATCGTGACCCGCGCGAGGCCCTGACCGAAACACTCGTGGAAGCCAACCGCTATGACGAGGCCGTCCTGGAAGCGCGCGCCCTGATCAAAGTCGCTCCGCGCTCCTTGTTCGCCCGCGACGTCCTCAGCGTCTCTTACCTACAACTTGGTCAGTTCGACAAAGCCTTGCAGGTCACCGGCGAAATGCTCTGGCTCGACCCCCTGAACCCCAACCACCACTTCCGGCGCGGCCTTCTGTTCCAGCAGCAGGGCAACCTGAGCGCCGCCGTCGGCTCCTACAGCCGCGCCCTGGACATGGCCCACCCCGACAGCGAGACCTTCGGGGACGCCGAGGAGGCCCTGGAAGAGCTGGACGACAGCCAGACTCGGCAGATCTTCCTGCTGGCCTCCGAAGACCGCTTGTTCCTCCTGAAGCTGCGCCGCGACCTTTCGGAAGCCGTCCACGAGCGCGGCTTCTTCCTCAGCGAAGACGGCATGGACCGCCTGCGCCATGTCCTGCCCCACGAGTTCCCCGACTGGGTGGAGGGCCGCCCCGCTCCCGTCTCCTGGGGCGCGATGGGCCTCTACAATTAGATCCATGACATCACCGTGACCAGTGACTGGCAAGACCTCATCGGCAAACAAACGCTCATCATGGGCGTCCTGAACGTCACCCCCGACTCGTTCTCCGACGGCGGCCTCTACGACACCGGCGAGGCCGCCGTCGCCCACGCCCGCCCCCTTGTCGCGGACGGCGCGCACATCCTGGACATCGGCGGCGAGAGCACCCGCCCCGCCACCTTCGGCGACAAGTCCCCCCTGCCCCCTGAGGAAGAGATCGCCCGCATCCTCCCCGTCATCGCCCGCCTCCATGCCGAGATGCCCCACGTCCCCCTGTCCGTAGACACCTACAAAGCCGAAGTCGCCCGCACCGCCCTGGACGCCGGCGCCTCCCTCGTCAACGACATCAGCGGCCTGACCTACGACCCCCTCATGGCCGCCCTCGTCGCCGAACGCAACGTCCCGGTCGTCCTGATGCACCTGCCCGGCCGCCCCCGCGACCTGCCCCTCCGCCCCGTCTACGCCGACGTCGTGGCAGAGGTCATCGCCTTCTTCGAGCGCCAGATCGCCTACGCCGAAGAACAGGGCGTCCGCCGCGACCAGCTCTGGCTCGACCCCGGCCTCGGCTTCGGCAAGACCGCCCAGCACAACCTCGAACTCCTGCGCCGCCTGCCCGAGCTGCAAGTGTTCGGCCTGCCCCTCGTCGTCGGCGCCTCCCGCAAGAAGTTCCTCGGCAAGATCCTCGGCACCGACGACCCCGGCGACCGCAAAGACGGCACGGCCGCCACCGTCGCCCTCAGCATCGCCTACGGGGCCGCCATGGTCCGCGTCCACGACGTCCGCGAGATGGCCCGCGTGGCAAAGGTGAGCGATGCGATCGTGCGAGGGTGGGCGGGGGAGTAGAAGGGAGAAGTTCGAAACGATTGTGGGGCAGCCC
>JANOOM010000559.1:0-8916 GCA_031421335.1 Armatimonadota bacterium | reverse complement strand
CTCGCTCGGCCTGACCGACCGGGCGACCATCGCCAACATGGCGCCCGAATACGGCGCGACGATGGGCTTCTTCCCCGTGGATGAGGAGTGCTGCCGCTACCTCACCGCGACCGGACGGACCGAGGATCAGGTGGACGCCTTCCGGCAGTATTTCAAGGCGCAAGGCATGTTCGGGATGCCCGAGGCGGGCGAGATCCAGTATTCCCAGCTTCTGGAGCTGGACCTGGCGAACGTCCAGCCCTCCGTGGCCGGTCCCAAGCGGCCCCAGGACCGGATCAACCTGCCGGACGTCAAGGCCAAGTTTGAGGAGCTGCTGGCAAGCCCAACCGCCTACAACAAGTCCCTGGCGGACCTGAACCGGAAGTTCGTCATCCTCACCGGCGTCGAGCACAACATCAAGGCGATCTCGGGCGGCGGCGGCCAGGACATGGAATCGATGCCGGCCGAGATTCGTCCGCTCGAAACAGCGAACGAAACGACAGGGCTGACCGAGATCGAGATGATGCAGAACCGGCCCACGCCGGACCGGCTCGAGGATATCCCGCACGGCGAGTTCCCCGAAGCGATGGTGGAACTGAGCCACGGCGACATCGTGATCGCCGCTATCACGAGCTGCACCAATACCGCCAACCCCGGCCTGATGCTGGCGGCGGGCCTGGTGGCGAAGAAGGCCGTCGAGAGGGGCATGACGATCCGGCCCACGGTCAAGACGTCGCTGGCCCCCGGCTCGCGCGTCGTGACCGAGTATCTGGACAAGACGGGCCTGTCGCGCTATCTGGACCGGCTCGGCTTCCAGACGGTCGGCTATGGCTGCACCACCTGCATCGGCAACTCCGGGCCACTGGAGCCGCACCTGGAAAAGACGGTGACGCAGAACGACCTCGTGGTCGCCTCGGTCCTGTCCGGCAACCGGAACTTTGAGGCGCGCGTCCACCAGAACGTCCGCGCCAACTTCCTGATGTCCCCTCCCCTCGTCGTCGCCTTCGCCTTGGCCGGGACGGTAGACGTGGACATGAACACCGAGCCGATCGGCAAAGACAAGTTCAACGCCGACGTTTATTTGAAGGACCTGTGGCCGACGGCCGACGAGATCGGCGAAGTGCTGGCGGCGGCGAACGACCCCGAGACGTACCAGCGGCTGTACCGGGACTTCGCCGAGCAGAACCCGCTCTGGCAGGAGATTCCAAGCTCCATCGGCCAGGTCTACGACTGGGACCCCACCTCGACCTACATCCGGGAGCCTCCATACTTCGACAAGTTCAGCATGGAAGCGAACGTCTCCAAGAACATCCTGAACGCCCGGCCCCTGGCGATCTTCGGCGACTCGGTGACGACCGACCACATCAGCCCCGCCGGGGCGATCAAGCCGGTCTCGCCGGCCGGCCTATACTTGCAGCAGAAGGGCGTCCCCATCGAGGACTTCAACTCCTACGGGTCGCGCCGGGGCAACCACCGGATCATGATGCGCGGCACGTTCGCCAACGTCCGTATCCAGAACCTGATGGTGCCCGGTGTGGTCGGCGGTATGACCATCTACCAGCCGGTCGGCGAGGAGATGAGTATCTACGACGCTTCCCTGATCTACCGCGATCTGGGTGTACCGCTGATGATCTTCGCGGGCCAGGAGTACGGCACCGGCTCGTCGCGCGACTGGGCCGCCAAGGGGACGGCCTTGCTGGGCGTCAAGGCCGTCATCGCGCAGTCGTTCGAGCGCATCCACCGGTCGAACCTCGTCGGCATGGGCGTCCTGCCCTGCCAGTTCAAGGAGGGCGTGAACGCGCAGACTTTGGGCCTGGACGGGTCGGAGAAGTTCGACATGATCGGCCTGGAAGACGGCCTGCGCCCGCAGATGGACGTCACCTTGCGTATCCAGCGCGCAGGCGGCGAGACCGAGGAAGTGCCGCTGACCCTCCGCATTGACACGCCGATCGAGGTGGACTACTACCTCAACGGCGGCATCCTGCCCTACGTCCTGCGGCAGTTGCTGGAGGAAGACAGCATCCGGCAGGCAAGCGAGTTGCTGGACACCTTGCAGCCCCGGCCCGCCGCCGTTTAGGTTGGCATAAGAGAAGCCTCTCGCCGGTTGGCGGGGGGCTTTTTGCTGCCAGGACCCAGCGGCGAAGGGGCTGACCCCGGCACGTTCGGACCTAACCCCGGCGCAAGCGCCGACCCTTCCCTGTTAGGGAAGGGTTGGACGGGAGAGGGTTCGTTTTGGCAGTTTTCTACGGCGAAGCTCTCGCCCGTATCGGTGAGTGGAGCGGCGTCCAGGCGGCAGTCATCGAGTGGGGGAGCGGCAGTCATTTGTTTGAGCCATTCCCGCGCCTCAAAAGTCACTTCCAGTTCGTTTTCGCGGTTTTCGCGGCAGTCTAGTTCGGTCTGCATCGTGGTCAGCAGCGCCTGATCGCGGGCGCGGGACTGGGCAAGCTGCGGCACGTCCTTGTTCAGCATCTTGACGGCGGTGTCAATCTGCCGGTGCAGGTGGTTTTCATGACGCAGCACTTTGTCGAGCTTGTCCAGGCGCTCATCTTCGGTCAGCGTCTCATCCTCAAAGAGCTGGGCCTGCCAGCGGTGGAGGCGACGCAGACGCCAGGAGGCGGCGGCGATCTTCTCGACGTAATGGCGTTCGAGCAGATTGCGCGGGGCGATCTGGGCGGTGAACTGGGCTTCGATTTGCCGGTAGCCTTCGGGGTCTTCGCCCAGGCTGGGGAGGACGATGTCCCTGGCGAAGAGTCCGTGGGAGGTGGCATTGCGGGCGCTGACGGCTTTGCCCTGGGGCGTGCGCGGCCCGCCGGCCGGTGCCTTCCCGGCTCCCGGTGCCTTTTCCGTCGCGGCAAGTATCCGCTTGAGAGTGGCGGTGCAATTGCCAGCGCAATGTTCGCCGCGAGGGGCGCAGACGTCGCAAAGAGAGTGCATTGGTGTGGGTTCCTTCCTAATACTAATTGTCTACTATTATAGTCTTTATGGGAACAGATGTCAAGTGGTGCTTTTGGGGAACCGTGTATGGATGACAGACGGGAGGGAGGAAGGGCAACCACGGGGGAAGGGCAACCACGGGGGAAGGGCAACCACGGGGGAAGGGCAACCACGGGGGGTTGCCCCTACCGAGGCAGGGCGCGGACCGCGTCGGGGCAGGCCGCTGTGCCTGCCCTTCGTAGGCGAATGCTCTGGGGCGTCTGTTCGGGAGGCAAGAGGAGCGACGAGGCTGACTTGGGGGACGCTTCTTTTAACGGCATATTTGGTATAATGCCTTACCGGAGCAGGCAGCCGGGCACCGCGCACGTTCTTTGCTGCGGGGGTTGCTGCCCTTGAGGGCATGTTATACTGCATGGGTGCGGTAGTCGCCTCTGTGGGCGCGTGTTATGCCGCAAGACAGTCCGCAGGGTTGATGGCAGTCGTTGTTGTAAGCTGCTGCCGCCGGTTTGCGGCAAAAACTGCTGTTATGGGGTGTTATGCCGCGCTCGTGCGGTAGAGTACCAAGTTAGGCCGCTGGGCGTAGCATTGTTGCTTGGCAGTAGCCAAAGGACAATTTAACTTAATGCAAAACTTGGAGCAAAAATGAGTTCTCACGATCTTATCATCATTAGCGTTGTGTATGTCCTTGGAAGCATTTTATCAGGCATACTGCAAGGCATATGGCCCACACCCAATCCCAACGAGAAACGCCTCGCCCAATTGGAGCGCAAAGTCAATCGGATATTAGAGCATTTAGGGATTGAGCAAGACCCGATATTAGACAAAGTGCAGGAGTCCATTGTGCTGGGGCGTCACCTACAAGCAATCAAACTGTATCGTGAACAAAGAGGGGTAAGTTTGGTGGCAGCAAAAGAGGCTGTTCTGAATATGGAGGCTCAGATGACTGTGGCGGATAACCAAGAATCCAAAAGTGACCGCGAGTGTCGAAAGAAGGCTAAACAAACATTGGCGCAACTGCAGGAAGTGCGGCAACGGCTCCAGTCTGACAGGAGACTATCCATAATCTTAATCAAGCCCTTCGTGCTGTATCAAATCTATAAAGCCGAGCGGAAGCTTCGCGAGATGACTTGATGAGCAATTGCGTAAGTTCTAGTCACCACGCTTACACTGTCAGCGGCCTGACAACGCGCTGCACTCGACGCCACCACAAACTACGTCACTCACGGGAAGATGCGGATTATCGTCCGTATGCTTCCGTCCCTCGTGACGTTGTCCTGAGTTGCATCCACAGTGCGATTGCGGTACAGACACTTTTGGGGGTGAGAGAAGATGGAACTGACTCAGCAGCAGGTGGCTCAAAAGGTTCGCGCCCCTCTGGTCGGCGTCGAACCGGGCGGGGTGACGCTTCATGTGGTAGATGAGGATGTTCACAAGGTGGACGGCTGGTGGCGCGTCCCAATTCGCCCCAGCCGCTGGCCGAAACGGATGTCGGATTTCTATGAAGACCTGGCCGCCGTGGAAGATGACCTCCAGGAACAGGAACACTTGAACATTCTGATGGCGACCGGGGAGCCTTTGGAAGAAGAAGCCGAAGCGGTGGCCGATTGACACTGCCCACCCTCGTCTGAGGCACACAGAGGATGGCCCTGCGCCCGGTGGCGCGGGGCTGTTTTGTCATGGGGAGCGGGTACACTGACTGCACAATCATTTCAGGGAGGAAGGAATAGCATGGCAGACCGGTCTTGGGAGGCGATGAGCTTAGAACGGCTGCGGGCGGCGAAGGCGCTGCTGGAAGCGGGGTTTCAACGTGATAGCATGAGCCGGTCTTATTATGCGGCTTACTGCGCGGCGACAAGTCGAGTGGTGGGCCGTGGCATCACCTTCGCACAGGGACGTAACAACCCCTCACACGAGCAGTTGCCGGGCCTGATTCTGAACACCGGGAGCATTCCCAAGTCGGCGCGCAGAAACGTGCATACGCGCCTGTATTCTCTTCGCCACGCCCGAGAGGATGCCGATTACAGGCCCCGCGCCTTCATCTCACACTCGTTCGCCTTGGAGTGCATCTTCAAGGCGGCGGCAGTTCTGGAACTCTTGGAGATGTTCACCCATGAAACTGAGTAAAGCCCTCGTAGCGGATAAGGTGCGTGAGCGACTCGTCGGTGTCCACCCTGGCGGCGTCACCCTTGAAGTCGAGGAAGAAAAGATCTATCAGATAGATCAGTGGTGGCGCGTCCCGATCCGCCCCAGCCGATGGCCGGAGCGCGCCTCAGATTTTTATGAGACCCTCGCTGAAGTGGCGACTGACCTCCTGGAGAAAGACCATGTGGATGTGATCTTTTTCACAGGCGCCCCTCTAGAGGAAGAAGCCGAGGCAATGGCAGCCTGACACGCACAGGGAAAGCCCCCCGCCGGAAGGCGGGGGGCTTCTAGCTGCCAGAAGCCCATCGGCAGCCGCCGTCAATGCCAGAGATGGCGCCGCGCGGGAGAAGATGCGGAGGGGGTTTTAGGCGACTACGGCGACCGCAACAGGGCCGCCCTCACTGTGAAAATCCGGCTCAGGGAGAGGCACCCCATCTATTAGCAGGCCCTCGACATGGAACTCTATTGCTTCCTGAATGAGTCGTTCCGTTTCTTCACGAGTCACCCCCGCTGCCACGCAGCCGGGCAAATCAGGCACATAAGCCGACCAGTTGTTCGGCCCAGGCTCCAGCACGGCGATGTAGTTTTTCATGGCTTCCCCCAACCCGCTTGTGTGTAAATGCTTTTCAGCGTGTCGTACTGCAAATCTAGACTCGGATGCCCTGCGACAGTAACGCGCCCCTTCTCGGGATGCACTAACTGCCGGTGCGAACCCTTCTGGCGATCTACCACCCAGCCTTCGCTGTTGAGCCGCCTCAGTATGTCCCGTACCTTCATGTACTTGTAATCCTTTACAGATGTTGTGCCTCTTCGCTTTTTCTATTATGGCGCTTCGCCAAGCGGAAAGCAACAGGCGCCGCTGGGTAGCGGTAGTGGCCCACGATGGGCCACAGCATCAGCACGTCTTGTTCGGTACACTGGCTCATGTTGTGGATGACGTAGGGGACGCCAGACGGGTCGCGGCGGTCGGAGACGATGCCGGTGTGGTCGCTGGGGATCTTCCAGCAGACGACGTCGCCGGGATGCCACCGGGCCAGCGTCTGAGGCGAAACGACGTTGGTCAGCACTTACCCGTGCCGCGTGAAGAAGCGGGCGAGGTTCGGGACGCGGCGGTGGTCAATGTTGGGGTCGGGCCGGCGCAGGCCGGAAATATGTGGGTACTGGTCCCAGTGTGCGGCCATATCCTGATGCGCCAGGGCTTGAAGGTCGTAGCCGCCCGCACGCAGGCTGCGGACGACCAAGTCGGTGCAGGCGCCTTCTCCTTTGGGCGGGTCGCCGTTCGGGTAGGACAGGGTGCGGTAAGAAGGGTCGTAAGCGTCGCCAACCTGCGCCTGCGCCGCCACCACGACTTTGACCTGGAAAGGGGTCAACGCGGGCACGGCCGGAAAAGAACAAGAGGACGGCGGCGCGGCGCGTCACGGGACTTGCCTGCCGCGCGCCCAGGCGAGGCCCAATCCAGCCAGGACAACGCCCACGAGGCCGACGGCGAGGGCCGTCTGGTTCGGGCGGACCGTGTTGACGTAGGTGCCGAGGGCGGCCTTCGCCAGCGGCTCCTGGCCCTTGCGCTCGTACCAGCGCTGGGCGGCGTGCTGGGAGGCCATCGAGAGCGTCGGGTAGATGTGGACCAGGTCGGCGACGGCACGGACCGAGTGGCCGTTCTGCATCGCCAGAGTCCATTCCTGCATCAGCTCGCTGCCGCGCGGGCCGAAGATGTGGACGCCGAGTATCTTGCCGCCCAGGCCCGCCGTCAGCACCTTGACGAAGCCCTTCGTTTCGCCGTCGGTGATGGCGCGGTCGTTCTGCGCGAAGGGCTGCTTGTAGACCTCATAGGCCAGCCCCTGCGCCTTGGCTTCTTCCTCAGTCAGCCCCAGATGGACAACTTCGGGGTCGGTAAACGTCGCCCACGGGCTGAGGTGGAAGTCGGCGCGATGCTGGCCGGGGAACAAGATGTTGCGGACGACCGTTTTGGCCTCATATTCGGCCATGTGCGAGAACTGGTCGTGGCCCAGCAAATCACCGCAAGCGTAGATGTGCGGCGCGGTCGTCTGCAAGGTGGCGTTCGTCTTGACTTGTTTCGCGTCGTACTCGACGCCGGCGGCCTCCAGGCCCAGGCCGTCCGTGTTCGGGACACGGCCCACCGTCGTCAGGATTTCGTCGCAGACGATCTCGGTGTGCCCGTCGTGCTGCTTGATTGTGGCGACTTTGGAGCCGTTCAGGGCGCGCACCGACTCGACGGAAGCGCTGAACCGGATGTCAATGCCCTCTTCGCGCAGGACGGCGGCCAGGGCCGAGGCCAGTTCCACGTCGTCTCGCGGCAGCAGGCGCTCGCGGTTCTGAACGAGCGTGACGCGGCTGCCCAGGCGCTGAAACGCCTGCGACATTTCGACGCCGTTCGGCCCGCCGCCGATGACTAGCAGCGACTCGGGGATGGCGTCCAGATCGAAGATCGTTTGATTAGTCTGGTAGCCCGCGTCTTCCAGGCCGGGGACGTCCAGTGGCGCGGGGCGGGAGCCGGTCGCCAGGATGAAGTTCGCCGCCGAGAGCGCCTTGCCGTCCAGATGGAGCGTGTGCGGGTCGCTGAACGCGGCGCGGCCGTGCCGAATCTCGACGCCGTTGTCGGTCAGCAGCTTCGCCGTCGCGTCCGCCCCCTCGACGGTCTTGATCGTCTCGCGGACGTGCCGCATGACTCCGGCGGCGTCCTCGCGCGTGACGGGGACGGACTTCAAGCCCGCCTCGTCCGCCGTCCGCAGGGTGTGGGCGACGCGCGCGGCGTGCAGGAGGGCCTTGCTCGGGACGCAGCCCGTGTTCAAGCACTCGCCGCCCATCTTGCCTTTTTCGATGAGCAGGACGCGCAGGCCGAGGGCGCCCGCCATGACGCCCGAAACGATGCCCGCCGAGCCGCCGCCCAGGATGATGATGTCGTAGTCGTATTTCGCTGCCATGGTGTCTTTCTATACGCGCGTTTCGGTCCAGTGCATTCCCATCGGGATCAGGCGCAGGCCCGCCCGCTCAAAGTTGCGGTAAGTCGTGGTGTTCATGCTGCCCCCGCCCAGGGCGAGGTCACAGCCCAGGGCAGGCGCTTCGGCCAGCCGGCGGCGGATGAGGGCCGTTTGGACGCCGCGCCCCCGGTACTGGGGCAGGACGCCCGCCGTCCCGAAGTAGCCGACGCCGTCCAGGATGGGGAACGAGGCCATGCCGGCGAGTTTGCCGTCAATCTCGGCGACGTAGCGCGCCCCGCCCGGCAGGGCGTCCTCGGCCCACTGGATGGGCCGGTACTCCGGGTCGGCCTCGTCCCGCTCGGCGAAGGCCTGCTGGAACAGGTCCAGATAGAGTTCTTTTTCTTCCGGCCCCGAGCGGCGGACGGTGACATCGGGCGCCACGTCTTCGTCCGCCAGTCCGCCGGGAACGATGGCCGGGACGGTCCCGCTGCCCGCCGACCACAATCCCACCGCCGTCAAGCGCGCGAAAAGCGCTTCGGTCATCTCGCCATGCCGCACCGTCAGCGAGCACGGCAGGCCTTCCGCGCGGTAGAAGGAAAGCAGGTCGTCGAGGCCGTCTATGTCAGCGACGCTGAAGCCCTGAACTCGATTCTTGCCACGCAGGGATGAGTGGAGGACCTTGCAGGCGACGCCGTCGCCGCTGCCGAAGCGGCGGACCTCCACGCCGAACGGGTTACCAGGGAGGTCTGCGAGGGCGCTCATGCGGGCGGCGTGGAAACGGGCCTGGAAGCGCTCAACGCGGGCGATTAGTTGGGGCGTGAGGTGCGGGGCGGGCATGGCTTTAGTGTACCCTGAGGGGATAAAATACGACTGCCCAGTGGGCGAAAGTCAGGCTGAAAGGCCAGACAACTTGGAGGGCTAC
>JANOOM010000558.1:0-3040 GCA_031421335.1 Armatimonadota bacterium | reverse complement strand
GTCTGAAGGACGCGGACGCCCGGCAGGGACTTGGGGGACATAATACGGGCGCCGACCGCGCCGGCGCGGGGCTGGGGTATGGCGGGGGGGGCCGCGCCGATGACGGCTGGCAGCAGGCCGCTGAAAAAAGAGGAAGCGAAGCGGCTGGGGTCTACGCCGCCGCAGACGATGAGGTGGCCGCCCCCGGCCACCCAGCCGCGCAGGGCGTCCGCCTGGGCCTCGGTGAGCGCATCCAGGGGCGCGTCGCTGCGGAGCAGAAAAGCATCCACGCCGCCGTAGCCGGTCGCCTTGTCGGGGAGGTCTGTCCCAGCCGCCTCAGCGACCTGAGCGGTGGCAGGCTGGCTGCCGGTGAAGCCTGCCCTGGAGGGCGATCCGCCGGCCTGGTGGGCGAGGCCGAATTGCCGACCGTTCAGCGGCGTGAACGTGCCGGGGTCGCCCCCGAACCCGACCAGCAGCAGGTCGCTCTCGCCGACGGCGTTTCCCGTGATCGCCAGCGAGGTCTTGGTGTCCTGGGAGTTCGCCTGGGCGAGCGCCCGTCCGTCGCCGCGCTTGCGGCCCTCGACGAGCTGGACGGTAACGCTGTCGCGGCCGGGGTCCAGGCCGCGCGTGTAGAGGAGGAAGGACTGCGGGGCGCTCCCGGCCGCGACGGTGACGGGGCGGCCGAACAGGGCCGCGCCCAGGGTCCGATTGCCGCCCCCGCCGTTGCGGCTGGCGTCGCCGAGTGCCTGGACCTGGCCCGCGATGCCGTCGCTGGTCGGGTTGCGGACGGTGACGGTGACGGGGCACCAGGCGCCGGGGCGGTAGCGCCCGGCGATGCCGAAGACGGCGGTGAGCGGGGGGCCGTCGGCCCGCGCCGCGCCGGCGAGGCCCCCCAGGAGGCAGCCACTGAAGAGCAGCGGCAGGAGAAGCGGGACACGCCGGAGGGGCCGAATCATTGGAACAGCCTCAGTTCTCGCGGGATGCGCCCACGGTCGGTCTCAGCGGTCGGTCTCAGCAGTCGGTCTCAGCGTCCGCCGCCGACCGCTTCCATCTCCGAGTCGGAGATGTCGAAGTTCGCGTAGACTTTTTGGACGTCGTCGTTGTCTTCCAGCACGTCCACGAGGCGCAGGACCTGGCTGGCTTCTTTGCCCGCGATGTCCACGACCGTCTGCGGCATCATGGTCAGCTCGGCGGAGGAGTAGGCGATCTTGACACCGTCCAGAGCTTTCTGCACGGCGGCGAAGTCCTCCAGGGCGGTCGTGACCTCGAAGCCGCCGTCGTCGGTCGGCTGCACGTCTTCCGCGCCTCCCTCGATGGCGGCCTCGGTCAAGACGTCCTCAGTGGTGACGCCAGGGTCCACGATGATCACGCCCTTGGGGCTGAACAGGTAGGAGACGCTGCCGGACTCCGCCAGGCGCCCGCCAGAGCGCGTAAACGCGGCGCGGACCTCTGAAACAGTGCGCTGCTTGTTGTCGGTCAGGCAGTTGACCAGTACGGCGACGCCGCCCGGCCCGTATCCCTCATAGGTCAGATCCTCGTAGTTCGCGGTGTCGTCGCCGCCCGCCCCACGCGCGATGGCGCGCTTGATATTGTCCTGGGGCATCGAGATCGCCCGCGCCCGCGTGATGGCGGCGCGCAGGGTGATGTTTGAGTCGGGGTTCGGCCCGCCCGCCTTGGCGGCGACGATGATCTCGCGGGCGAGCTTGGTGAAGAGCTTGCCCCGGTCGGCGTCAGCTTTGCCCTTCTGATGCTTGATACTGCTCCATTTGCTATGTCCTGACATCGTTCTCTCATCCTCTGCTTTGGTTCGTTAACGGCCTGGGGCCGCAAAAGGGTTCGCGCTTCGATTTCATTATACCGAATTCGGGCGGGCGAACGTCAAGGGCGGCGACCAGCACTGGTCCCCGCCCGAGAAGTCGCCTACAGCGCTTTTGTCTCGCGCACACTTTTCAGCTTCCGCGTCCCACTGGCTTCATAGTCCGCCATGCCCTCATCGGCAAGCTCGGTCATCTTTGTCCTGCCTCGCTCTTCGGAGCCGTCTAGCGGGATTATATCGCATCGCCCCGACGTTGTCAATCAGTGTCCTCTTCCACCACTGCCCGTCGTCAGGGCTACTCCGGGTCTTTAAACCGGGTCTTCAAACGTGAGAAGGTGATGCGGGTAGTCAATGGTGACGCGGCTGTGCTGGTTCAGGATGGGGATACCGAGCAGCATCCCGATCTCGAAGTCGGAGTCGGGGCTGATCTGCTGGTCCATCACCGACTCGCCGTTCAGGCCGATCTGGTTGGAGACATGGTCGGAGCCGTCGAACGTCAGCTTGACTTTAGCCAAAGTCAGGCAGTAATCCACCTTCATGGAAGAATTGCCGATGCCGGTGCGCTCCGTAAAGCTGCCTTCGTGCCAGTCGTCGTGGATGGTATGCGCCGACAGGTCGTGGGTCAAGACCAGGGAAAAGAAGTTGGTCTCGGCCCCAGTGTCCAGCATCGCCCAGAAGGGGCGGTCCGGGGCGCCCGCCGCTTCCTCCTGCGCGTGGGCGGAAACGAACAGGTGGTCCCCGAAAGTGTGCAGCGGGAGGGTCGAGACCGACGTGTGCGGCCTCGCCATGTGGCCCGCGCCTGGCCCGCGCATCAGCGTCATGGTGCTGTTGTCGAAGTCCAAAGTCACGGCGTACTCGTCGAGCACGTCGCCGCCCAGGATGCCGTCGCCCGTTTCGCCCGCCGACTCGATGACGGTCAGGGGGATAGAGTGTAGGGTCAGCGCCCCCAGCGTCATCGTCTCGGCGCGCTGGAGTTTGGCAGGGGCGCTGCCCTGGACGCCCGAAACCTGCGAGTCGGCGAGGTCGGGCAGGGCGAGCCGTTTGGCCGCCTTGCGGGAAAGCAGCAGGCCGCCCGCCCCGGTGTCGAAAAGGAGGTGGAAGGTCTGCCCGTTGATGCCGACCGTGACCGTCACATAGTCCCCCGCCCGCTGGATGGGCAGGGTGGCGGTGTAGGAAGCGTCCGGCCTGGAGCCTACGACCTGGAAGGCTGGGGAAGTCTCGAACTTCCGCCAGAAGCCGATCTGG
>JANOOM010000557.1:0-2815 GCA_031421335.1 Armatimonadota bacterium | reverse complement strand
CCGGCCTTTCAAGGCCGGTTTCGAGGCCCTGATGACACCGCCACAGGCCGAACAGCCGTGTGCCCTATCACGCGGCCTGGCTGCGGTCAGCGTAGCCGAACCGGTATGAGATGCATTTGGTCTTCCGCGCGCGCGAGAACTGGCCGCCAAGGCCGGAGGCAGGAATGAGGCCGAGAGGCGGCGTATTGCGGGGTATGACGCTCGCCAAGACGGAGGAGACTCCAGAAGAACGGGAGCGGGGAGCCTACCCCGCCAGCAGCGAGCGCCGACCGTCGCGCGGCCCGATCGCGGCGCTGTGCTGTGCGGCCCTTTTCCTGTACGCCCTCTACCTCGGCGCGCTGGGCGTGCTGCTGCCCGCCGTCGGCGTCTCCTTCCGTCTGGGGCCGGCCTTGCAGGGGCGCTTGTTCCCCGCCGACTTCGGCGGCTTCATCGTGGGCGTCCTGCTCTGTGGGTGGCTATCGGACCGGCTGGGGCGCAGGGCCGTCCTGCTGGGCGGGGTAGCAGCCTACGCCCTCGGGCTGATCTTGTTCAGCCGGGCGGGGACGTTCCCGCTGGCCCTGCTGGCGACCGCCCTGGTCGGGGCGGGCAGTGGGGCCATGGAGATCGTCGCTTCCGCCCTGGCCGCCGACCTCTTCCCCGAGCGGCGCGCGTTCCTCCTCAACGCCCTGCAAGTGGCCTTCGGCGCGGGGGCAGCCCTCGGCCCGGCCCTCGCCCACGCCCTGCTTTCGGCCGGCACGGACTGGCGCGCGCTGCCGCTCGCCCTGGCCGCCGCGAACGTTCTGCTCTTCGCCGCGCTGGCGCTTCTGCCGACAGAAGACATCCGGCAGGGGGACGAGGCGCTGGACTGGGACGCCCTGCGCGCCATCCTGCGGCAGCCGGTCTTCGTGGCTTTGTGTCTGTGTCAGGCGCTGTACGTCGGGGCGGAAGTGGGCTTCGCCTCCTGGATGCCGACCTACTTCGGACGCCTGCCCGGAGGGGCGGCCTGGGCGGGCGTCGTCGTTTCCGTCTTCTGGGTCGCCATGACGGCGGGGCGGCTCGCGACCGGGTGGCTTGTGACCCGAATGCCCCTGCTGCGCCTGACCCTGCTCCTCGCACTGGGCGGGACGGCGGCCTCCGCCCTAACTCTGGCGTGGACCGGGCGCGGCGCGGCTCTGGCAATGGTCGGCGTCGTGGGGCTGTGCTTTTCGGGCATCTTCGGGCTGATTCTGGCCGAAGCCGGGGAGCGATTCCCACGCTTCGTCGGCACCACCTTTGGGGCGGTCGTGGCCGCTGGGGGCATCGGCGGGGCGGCTCTCCCCTGGGCGGTCGGGGCATTGGCGGGTACGGGCGCAGGCTGGCGCGGGGCGCTGCTGCTGGTCCCGATGGCGATGATCTGCCTCAGCGCCCTCGTTTACTGGGTGGAGATTACTGGGCGAGGCGCTCATAGGCCGCGTACTGCCACAGGGCCAGGCGCGTAGGCGGCCGGGCCGGGGCGGAGCGGCGCCAGTCCGCCTCGAACTGGGCCTGCATCGGGGCGACGGTGGCCGACCCGACGATCTCGATATCGGTCTCGCGGACCCAGCCAAAGCCCGCCCGCGTCCAGTTGGTCGAGCCGGTGACGGCCCGCGCGCCGTCGAAGAGCGCCATCTTGAGGTGCAGGCGCAGGACGTCCCTGCCGAGCCGGTAGAAGTGGACGGGGACGTTCGCTTTGAGCAGGGCGTCCACCGCCCCAGCGTTCAGGGGCGCGGCCGGCAGCCAGGGATAGGACACGAGCGGGTCGAGCAGGACGCGCACATTGACCCCGCGCTTGTGGCAGGCGATGAGCGCGTCTACGAGGTCTGTCCGGCCCATCTCGCACAGGGCGACGCAGACGGAAGCCTGGGCACGGGCGAGATTCTCGTGCAGGGCGGTCTCGGTGGGGAACTGCCCCGTGCCGGTCCCCAGCAGACGCGCCAACGTTTGGCCGGGCGGCGGAGGCGGGTCCGGCGCGTCCGGCATGTCGCCGTCGCCGTCCGCTTGATGCCATTCGGCGTCGAACAACTCTCCCAAAGACCGCGCGATAGGGCCGCGCAGGTGCAACATCAGGTCGTGGTAGCGCCCAAACAGCTTGCCGACGTTCATGCCGCCGGTCAGGGCCTCGCTGCCGTCTATGGTGATGAACTTGCGGTGCATCTGCGGGGGCTTCTGGGGCCACTCTTCCACCGGGCGCGCGTCACTGAGCCGGACGGGGACGCCGAGGGCGCGCAGTCGCCGGTAGGCGCTCTGACCGTCCGCCATCAGGCCGGGCAGGAAGTTTCGGAGGCCGAGGGCGCGGTCGAGCAGGACGCGCACGGCCACGCCCTTGGCCCGCTTCGCAGCCAGGATGTCCATCATCCGGTCGGCGTCCGGACCGCCGAATAGGTAGAAGGCCATGCGGACGGAGTGACGGGCGCGCGAAAGCAGGGCGGGCATCTCGGCGTAGGCCGCGCCGTCGAAAAGTGCGGAAACATCGTGCGGCGCGAAGCCAGGTTCAGAGGGGGGGAGAGACATACGCCCTCATACCCGGATTAGCGCATACTCGGACTAGTCAATCCCACGGGGCTGAGGGTTTGCGTAGGGTAACCCCCGTGCTTCGGGAAAGCAACTCCCCGCCTTTTACTCCGCTACGGAGCAAAGCGACTAGGAGACGCGGGCAGGGGACCGGACTCTTCGCCCGCGAAGGCGGGGGCTTGCACTCTCAAAGCCCAGGGGTTTAGCCCTGGGAAGACTAAACTACAGAATGAGAGAAGGGAGTGAGAGGGAAGCGCGGACGCGAAAATATTTATGCTGGTTTAACGGATTGCGCCCGTTTTTATGC
>JANOOM010000556.1:0-4812 GCA_031421335.1 Armatimonadota bacterium | reverse complement strand
TAGCGAGCCGCGCAACGTCAGCTCTTAAAGCAGGGTAAAGGTGTCGGGGAGCAAGGCCGTGATCGTCTGCATCTCGGTCTCCCCTGACTGCGTCGCCGACAGGACGATGATGGGGTTGTCGGCCCGGGAGAACTCGGCGATGACCTGACGGCAGGCCCCGCAGGGCTTGCATAGCTTGGGGGCGCTAGTGACGACCGCAACGGCGACGATGTCCAGCCGCCCATCGCTGATTGCATTGAATAGGGCGACCCGCTCGGCGCAGACGGTCAGGCCGAACGAGGCGTTCTCAATGTTGCAGCCCCGATAAATGCTGCCGTCGCTGACCAGCACGGCGGCCCCGACCGGGAAGTTCGAGTAGGGGGCGTAGGCGGACGACTGCGCCGCGCGCGCGGCGGCGAGTAGCGCGCCCCGGTTCGCCGCAGTCATCTCGGCGTGGTTGACTTCGATTTGTGTGAGTTCGATTTGTGTGAGTTCGGCCATGATGCCCGCTTATTCGCCGCCGGCCCCGCCGCTTCCTGCCCCCGTTTTGAGCCACACCAGAAACTCCCGGTTACCTTCCGCGCCCTCGATGATGCTTGGCATACGCCCCTGCTCCGAAAGGCCGCAGGCGCGGGCCGCCCCGACGACCCGCGCCAGCGCTTCCTCATGCGCCCTGGGGTCCCGCACGATTCCTCCCTTGCCCAGTTTCGCCGCGCCCACCTCAAATTGCGGTTTGACCAGGCAGACCAGGTCGCCGCCTTCGCCCAGCAGCGGCGCCAAAGCGGGCAGGACCAGCGTGAGCGAGATGAAAGACAAATCCGCGACGATGACGTCAAAGGGGTGGGGGAAGTCGGAGGGAGTGACGGACCGGGCGTTGACGCCCTCGCGCGAGCAGACGCGCGGGTCCGAAGCGATGCTGGACACCATCTGTCCGTGCCCCACGTCTATCGCATAGACAGAAGCCGCGCCGCGCCGCAGCAGACATTCGGTGAAGCCGCCCGTGGAAGCGCCCACATCCAGCGCGGCCCGGCCCGCAATGGCGATGCCGAATCGGGTCAGCGCGGCGTCGAGCTTCTGGGCTGACCGCGACACCCAGCTTGGGCCGACCTCGGCGACGGCAAGCGTTGACTCCTCGCCCACCAGCAGACTCGCCTTGGTTACCCCGACGCCGTTCAGAGTCACCGTGCCGGCGTCGAGGGCGGCCTGCGCTTCGGCGCGGCTCCGGCACAGCCCGCGCATGACCAATGCCTTGTCAACTCGCATCAGAGGCCAAGTGGGACGTGTCGTTTTGGACCAGCTGCGCCGCCGGCTCGTCCGGGTCCTGCCTGACGCGCAAGCGCGTGACGCCGCAGTTGTCCGACCAAGGCGGGTCGTTTGGGTCGGGCGGCACGCACAGGAACGCTTCGGTCAAGCGGCCCACGGTCTCGGCATGGGAAACGATCAAAATATGCTCGTCGGTGTGCGCGTACAGCCCCAGCAGGGCGTCGCGGACGCGGACGGCGCGGGCGTACATCAGGGCGTCGTTTTCCAGCTCTTGCGGCCACCACGTTTCGCCGCACGGGAAGGTATGGCCGAAGAAGGCGAAGGGGAACTGCTCCTGGATCTGCGCCGGTGACAGGCCGGGGAAAGTCTTGTAGCCAGGCCAAACGGCGTTGAAATATTCGCAGATATCGGCGTAGACTTCGGCCTTCAGTCCCGTCGCCGCACAAATGGGCGTGATGGTCTGGAGCGTCCGCAGCAGCGGGGAAACGTAGGCCCGCGTCAAACCCGCCCCGGCCAGCCGTTTCGCCGTCCGCTCCGCCTGCTCGATGCCGAGCGGCGTCAAAGGGCTGTCCAAGAAATCGGTCAGTCCAGCGTTCGCCTCGGACTGACCGTGTCGTACCAGGGTGATTTCCATAGGAAAACAGTATACCCTCCCGCCCCGGTTTCCGGCGCGGTCAGCGCGCCGCGCCGCCGATGACCAGTTTCTCCAGGGCGGGCCGGTCCGTGACCAGCAGCTTGCGCCCCAGGAAGTCTATCATGCCCTGGCGCTTGAAGTCGTTCAAGATCAGCGTGGTCGTCTCGCGCGTGCTCCCGATGACGTTCGCCAGCTCCTGGTGGGTCAGTTTCCCCTTGAGCATCTGCCCGGTGCGCCCCGCCTTGCTCCCGCCCTGATTGTCGTGCAGCCGCAACAACAGCTTGGCGAGCCGCTTGGGGACTTCCAGGAACACCAGGTCGGCGACCTGGTTCTCGGCCAGCATCCGCCGCTCGCTCACCAGATTCAGCAGCGCCTGCGTGGCGGGCAGGGAATGGTGCAGGGCGGCCAGGATGTCCGAGCGCCGGAAAGCGACGATCAGCGAATCTTCCAGCGTCTCCGCCATTAGCTCGTAAGTGTCGCTCGATTCGAGCAGGCCCGTCTCACCGAACAAAGCGCCGTCTTCCAGCAGATAAAGAGTCAACTCGCGGCCCTGCTCGGAGACGCGGGCGATCTTCACCCGCCCCGTGCAGAGTAGGTACACATAGTCGCCGGGCTGGTCGGCGAAGTGGATCACCTGGCGGCGGCGGTACTGCCGCTGCTCCGCGATCCGCTCCAAACGTTTCAGGGTCTCATCAGGCAGGGCCGCCAGCATCGGCACCTGCTGGAAATAGGGAGTTAAGGAGTTCAAATCGTTTACAAGCAGCCTTTCTCTTTGCGTCCGCGCTTACATGAGGAAGTATACCAAAATTACGCGTCGCTGCCGACCGCGAATCTACCGGGATTCAACGCTGGAAATGGAAACCAGCATCTTTACTGATGAAAAAAGGCTCAGGACGATACCAGACGTACTATTATAGACTGAAAATGCGAAAGGGGTGTTCCTAAGTAGGAAACTCTAAGTTTAACTTTAGGTTACAAACGAAGAACCCCGGCTTCCCAGTGCCGGGGTTCTCTTTTGCATATCTTGTGCCAACAGGCAGCTGTCTGGAGGAACAAGCCTTGTTACGGGGGAGTGGGGGGGCGACGGCGAGAAAGCGGCGGTCCCAGAGCTTCGCGCAGGATGATTGCCCGCACCAAGTCGTCGTTGTTATCGAACAGTCTCTTCCTTGGGGCGGCACTTTTCGCAGGAGATCGCAGCGGCGTCCCCAGTCCCATCGGCTCCGAGGCGACCAGTTCCTCTGCCTGCCACTGGAAGTCGCGCTCCGTCGCCTCACGCAGCACGGCCGGCCCGCCCGCCTGCGGCTGCCGGGGCATCGGGCGTGCGGAGGGAGTTCGTGCAGGAGGTGGTGTCTTGGACGGCGGCGGGGCCTGCTGGAGCGCGTTAATACCCGCCGCACCGCCTTTGAGTCGCACTGCTGCCCACTTGAAGAACCGGAAGATCGCCCTCAACACCCAGAAGAGGGCGACCAGAAGGAAAATAACGACCTCAAATTTCACCGCTATTTATCCTCCGCGCGCTTTAAGATCGTCTCCGCAATATTTATGGCCATTTCTGCCTGCTTCAAGAGCACCATCACATTCTGGGCTGACATCCGCCCTGCTCAAGTCCAGGCCGTCAACTACGGACGTGACTTAGAAGTGGAAGTTTTGGTTGTGGCTCATAAGAGTCTGAGGGCGAACACCAGGGTCGCGCCCTACACCTGATCGGCGTGTCCCGCCTGCCTTGTAGGGGCGAACCTTGTGTTCGCCCTTCTTCCGTCGGGCCGCTCCTGCCGCTGCACCGCCGCTCCCGATGCTACACCGCCGCCCCCGATGCTACACCGCCGCTCCCGGCAGGCTGCTCGTGCCGCCGTCCTCGTCCGTGCCGCCGGTGGCCCGGCTGATGCCGCTCCGCATGGCCGTGTCCGCCTGCAAGTTCCGCAGGTTGTAATAGTCCATCACGCCCAACGTCCCGTTCCGCAGTGCGTCCGCCAGAGCCTGCGGCACCTGCGCCTGGGACTCGACCACCTTGGCCTGCATCTCCTGCGTGTATGCCTTCATCTCCTGCTCGCGGGCGACGGCCATCGAGCGCCGTTCCTCAGCCTTGGCCTGGGCGACCTTCTTGTCCGCCTCGGCCTGGTCCGCCTGGAGGCGGGCGCCGATGTTCTGGCCGACCACGACGTCGGCGATGTCAATGGACAAGATCTCGAAGGCCGTGCCGGCGTCCAGCCCTTTCGCCAGGACCGTCTTTGAGATCGCGTCCGGCTTCTCCATGACCTCAAGGTGGGTCGCCGCCGAGCCGATGGTCGTGACGATGCCCTCGCCGACGCGCGCAAGCACCGTCTGCTCGCCCGCGCCGCCGACGAACTGCTCGATGTTAGCCCGGACGGTGACGCGGGCGAATGCCTTCATCTCGACGCCGTTCTTGGCGACACCCGCGACGTTCGGCGTCTCGATGACCTTGGGGTTGACCGACATCTGCACCGCTTCCAGCACGTTCCGTCCTGCGAGGTCAATGGCCGCCGCCCGCTCGAAGGGCAGAGGGATCTGCGCCCGGTGTGCGCTGATAAGGGCCTGCACTACGCGGTCCACGTTGCCGCCGGCAAGGTAGTGCGTTTCCAATTGGTTCAAGTTGACCGGCACGCCCGCCTTGACGGCGGCGATGAGCGGCAGGACGATCCGGTCCTGCGGGACGCGCCGCAGGCGCATCCCCATGAGGCTGCTAGGGTTGACGCCGCCGACGCCCGCAGAGTTCGCCGTGATCATCAGCCCGAGCGGGATGTACCGCAGGACGAACGACAGCAGAACCAGCACGATGATGACGGCGATGACGATTGGGATGTATGACATGGGGGGCTCCTTATGTATAAATTATAGCATAAAAGCGGGGTTAATCCAGCGTAGCGACCAGACGGGGGGTGAAGTGGAGGCGGTCGGCGGCGACGCACAGCGCGCGT
>JANOOM010000555.1:0-7360 GCA_031421335.1 Armatimonadota bacterium | reverse complement strand
GTCGCGGGCAGCCAAAACGTCGCCCAGAAGCTCCGCAGCGGCGGCGTCACCGGGGCGCGCGGCGAGGATGGCGCGCACCGCCGCTTCGGCTTCCGTCGCCTGTCCGCGCCGCAGGAGGATGTGGGCGTTCGTCAGCCGCCGCCCGGCTTCTTCCTCGGCCGCGTAGTCACGCGGGGGGCGGGGGGCGGGACGCGGCCGGGCGCCGTTCGGATGGGAAGGATTGGGGCGGGCCGGCTCAGGCCGGGCCGGGTCAGGCGGCGCGGCCATGTTCGGCCTCCGCCTGCGCGTGCCCTTCCTCTTCGTCCTCTTCGTCTTCTTCGTCTTCCAGATCGTCCTCGTCGAACTCCCCGTCGTCCTCGAACTCGCCGACCCCCATGCCCTCAAGGCGGTCCGGCTCGCGCTCGGGGGGGGCCTGTCCGGTCCAGAGCTTTTCCAGTCCGTAGAAGGAGCGCTGCTCTTCGGACATGACGTGGACGATGTTGTCGCCGTAGTCTAAGAGGACCCAGCTCGCCTCGCTGTAGCCCTCGATGCGGCGCTGCCGGATACCTTGCTTCTCCATGGACTCCATGATGCCGTCGGCGACCGCGCGGATGTGGATGTTGGAGGTGCCCGAGCAGATGATGAAGAAGTCGGCGATGACGGTCTTCCCACGCAGGTCCAGGGCCGTGATGTAGTTGGCCTTCTTGTCTTCGGCGGCGAGGGTGATGGCGTCGCGCCGCTCTTCGGAGGTGAGTGTGCTTTCTTTCATAATATGGGGTGAGTATACCCGACTTGGGCGGGTTCTGGGCGGGGGGTGCCCGGGGTGTGAAAACCCCCGGTGCGCGGTGCGCCCTTTGTCAGAAACTCACCCACCCCCGCCACAGAAAAGACGCCCCCAGGGCGGCCATGAAGAGCGCTGAGACGCGCGTCATGGCGACCCGGAAAGGCATCCTCATCAATAGCCCGCCAAACAGGACATTGCCGAACAGGGCGAGCGCCAGCAGGCCCGGCACCGTCCCCAGGCCGAAGCAGAGCATCAAGAGGGCACCCGAAAGGGGGCGCAAGGTGAAGGTCGCCAGCAGGGCGTTGTAAGTCAGCCCGCAGGGCAGCAGGCCCACGAAGACACCGACCCCCAGCGGCTTCCAGGCGCTCCGGGACTGGAGCACGCGCAGGTACAAGCGGCGCAGCCTGCCGCCGCCCGCCCCCAGGACGTCCGGCTCGGGCAGGCGCAGGCGCGGCACGATCCCCGCCAGCCCGAACGCCAGGGCCAGCATGACGGCCCCGACGGCGAGGCTGACCGCGCCCTGCGCCCACACCCACCGGTGGCCCAGGGCGCCGATAGCCCCGCCCGCAAGGCCCAAACCGGCCAGCGCGGCCAGTCGGCCCCCGTGGAACAGCAAGTGACGGGTCGGACGACCGGAGCGCGGCTCGCCCTGACCAGACACCCCGGCGTAGGAGACGATGAAGACCCCGCACATGCCGATGCAGTGCGAGAAGCCGGCCGCAAGGCCCAGAGCCAGCATCGCAAAGTAAAGTGATGTCGCCATGCCGCTCACCCTAGCCGCACCACTTCCTGGACGCGCACGACTTCGCGCTCCTCTTCGCGCTCCTCGCTCTCCTGCTCGGCTTCGTCACTTTCGCTCTCGGCCCAGAGACGGCGGGCGTCCCAAACGCCGTGGGCGGCGTCGGCGATCCGCCATGTCCCCACCATCGTGCGACCGTCGTCAGCCAGCGTGCCCTCGTAGAAGACAGGCGACTGCCCGCGCCGCTTGTAGCGCTTGGAGAACCGGACGCCGCACCCGCTCTGGCCGCCCGCGACGGAAGCCTCCCTCGCGCCCTTATCGTCGAGGATAGTGCCCTGGAAGCGGCCCTCGCCGTCCGGCTCGGTCAGGGTCGCCTCGAACCGCACGGGCGGCTGCGCCTGAAGGACGCCTTTGTAGGCGTAAGTGCCCAACCAGCCGCCGCCGACACCGCCCGCTGCCCGCCCGCCTTGTCCCAGGTCGCTCAAATCGTATGTGCCGTCATGTGTGCTCATCAGGTGGTTATTTCACCTCCACCGGGAACGCCCGCGAGGCCTGCGAGGCCCCCCGAGCCGCCGAGGCCGTGACGCGCCACTTCCCCGCCATCGTGAACCGCCCGGTCGCGCGGTAGACGCCCGGCGCCATTTCGCGCGCCGCCGCCACGTTGTTGCCCATCGGCATGTCCGGCATGTCCAGACTTAGGAAGACCGCCGCCCCGGCGACGGGCCGGCCCGCCGCGTCCGTGACGCGCACGGTCAGCGGGGCCGGGTCGAGCGAGAGGGGCGGGCGCGGCAGAGCGTCCAGCGTCAGGTTCAGCTTCGGGCCGCGCGTCACTGTGGTGCCCGCCGCTGAGGGCACAGCGGGAGAGGGGGCGCAGCCGGAAAAGAGGAGGAGCAGGAGCAAAACCCCTCCCGCCTCGTTCCTCGGCACCCTCCCCGAAGCGGAGAGGGGAAGAGGTTGGGGCCGAGGCTGCGTCCGTGAAACCCGAGGCCGCGTCCGGAACTCCGCGCCCTCCCGTTTCGGGAGGGCCGCCGCTCGCGGCGGGGTGGGTTCCCCCTCCCATACGACCTGCGCTCTCATTGCGCCGGGGGCCGCCGCAGGTGGAGCGGCGGGCGGGTCTGGATCTGCATCAGCGGCGCGGGCGCGGTGGGCGCCTTGGACGCCCCAGATTTAGACGCTCTGCTGCTCGGGCAGCCGTCACAGCCGCCCCCATCCCCACGTTCCGGCCGGCGGCGGAAGGCCGCCACCTGACCCCAGAGCCGCCGCCCGATAGCCACGGCGGCCACGGCCACGATCCCAAGCGCAATGATCTGCTGTCCGTCAATGTGCATCGTCGTTTCCTTTTGTTTCTTCTGGTACGGCGGGCGCGGAGAAAGAGTTCGCCTCACCCTTGCCCGCGGCCGCCCGCGCCAGCACTTCCAGCGATATTTGCAGGGCCGACGGGGAGGCGCTGGCGGCAACGACGGGGAGCCGCCACAGATTGCCCGACGTGACCAGCCAGTCCTGGGCTTTCTTTAGGCTTCCCGAAGTGGCGACGATCTTCAGCAGCGGCCACTCCCTATAGGGAGAACACCTGGCGACAGATTTTCGTCCCCGGCGGGGCGGGCGGCGGGGCTTTGGCACCGGCCTTGAAAGGCCGGTCTACTAACAGAGCAAAGGCGCTCCGCGCCTGAGGACAGGAAAGAAGACAGGAAAGAGGACGGGGGAGAAGAGGGCGGGGACAGAGCCGCCGCCCCTACGGGACCAAAGGACGCGCCGAGAACTGGGGGCGAACACAAGGTTCGCCCCTACGCCTCCGTTCCGCCCGGCCATCCGCCGCTACCGCAGGTTCTCGTCCGTCTCGCGCAGCTCCAGGATGCTGTCGATGGGCACCCAGACGATCGGGCGGCGGCTGCGCTCCGTGAAGCGCAGGCGGATCATGCCGTGTTCCACCCACAGGATCTCGACGAGATCCACGACGTTCGAGTTGCGGACGGTCTGCATCTTCATCACCTGCCCGATGAGGACGTTGCCGTCCCGCTTGATTAGTTCTCGCATGGCTCAGTCGCTGTGGAGCAAGCCGCGATGCACTCTGAGCGGGCCGCTCACCCGGTTCTCCCCCTTCCAGGCCCCGCCGTAGTCGTCATAGTCCTTCTCCCGGAGCACTTCCCACACCAGGACAGGGAGCAGGAGTGCGGTCCTGAGGCCGGACCTGAAGTTGGGCCTGTTCAGGATCGCGCGCCCGCCCGCTTTCCATCTACCCATATCACTCATACGGCACCGGCTCGGCCTGCCCGCTCTTGGACGACTTTTCCGCCGCCTCGATGACCGCGATGACGCGCCGGGACTGCTCCGGGGTCACGTCCAGCGGGGCGCCGTGGGCGAGGTGGGCATAGATGTCCTTGTAGTATTTATCCCACTGGCTGCTCTTGTTCCTCAGCTCGCCCTGCATCTTGATCCCCTCCAAATGGGTGAACAGCTTCATGCCGTCTTTCACGGTGCCGTCGTCTAAAATCCCGCCCTTCGTGCCCTGGATGCGCCAGCGTGGCATGGGCAGGGAGGCGATCTGGCTGAACGAGAGATCCGCGTGCGCCCCGTCGTCGAAGCGCAGGACGGCCTGGACGTGGTCCTCGTTCGTGACGTCGTGCCAAACGCGCTTGTGGAAGTAGCCCGACACGTTTTCCACCTTGCGGCCCGGCATCAGGTTCAGAATCCAGTCCAGGAAATGCGCCCCCCAATCGAAGAACGCGCCGCCCGAGATGGCCTTGTCGGAGCGCCACCAGTGGCCGGGGTGGCCGTAGCCCGCGAAGCCGGCCTGAATGGAAAACACGTCGCCGATCAATTGCTTCTCGACGATGGCCTCTTTCAGTGCCTGGAAGTCGCCATCGTGGCGGCGGTTGTGGTAGACCGACAGCATGACCCCGTTCGCGTGCGAGGCGGCGATCATGTCGGTGGCCTCTTGGGCGGTCAGGCACATCGGCTTTTCGCAGATCACCGATTTGCCGGCCTCCATCGCCTGGATGGCGAGCGGAGCGTGGGTGTCGTGCGGTGTGACCAGGGTGATGAGGTTCACGTCACCGTCCCGCAGCAGGGCATCGGCGTCGGGAAAGACGGCGATTCCGGGGAAGTCCAGCAGGGCGGCATCGAGCCGGGGCGGGTCAATATCGCAGACGGCGGCCGGGGTGATGCCCGCCTCGCGCATGCCGGTGAGGTGTCCCCGGCCCATGCTGAACTGGCCGCCATAGCCGATGACGGCGCCCCGGAGAGGTTTCTCCTGGGGCGTGCTGTCTAAGATCATGTCGCTGCTCCTGTGCTGCTGGAATTGCTGCTGAAAGTATTGCAAGTGTTGCTGCTTCATTCTGGCAGGCCAGGGCGCGTTTGTCAAGGGAGCGAAAATGTGCCCAATGTCACAGGCCAGGTGTGACATACCGCCAGGGCGAGTCCATGTCAGTCAGCTACACTGTCTTCGGCCTCCGGAGCAGGGGGAAAGAAAGATACCAGCCATGATGAGCGTGACGAAACTGACAGGACTGAGGCGGGCGGACTTGACATCGGCGGAGCGCGCGCTGCTGCGGCTGCTGGTCTCGGGCTGGCCACTGGAAGAAGCGGCCCCCGCGCTGGGCCTGCCACCGCGCGACGCCGAGCAGCTGCTGGCCTCGCTCCAGTTGCGCTGCGGGGCGTCGAGCTTCACGCGGCTGCTGGCGATTGCGGTCTTGAACGTCTGGGTGTAACGTTTGGATGTAACATTTGGACGTAGGGGCATGACGCATCGCGCCCTCTTTCCAGATCGCGCCCTCTGCGGGACAGGATCGGCCCTTCAAGGCCGGTTCCAAGCGGGCGCCCCCGCCTCCGACGCCCACTCCACCGCCTCCGACGCCCACCCTCTCATCAGCCGCCCCAAAGTGGACCAACCCGACGGCCGCACGACTCTCTGGTTCGTCAACCCCGGCGGCGCTTTCGGCGTCTCGGGTGCCTACGGCCCCTATGTTGACAGCGGCGGGGTCTGGCGCGCGGTGGCCGACTCGGCCGGGCCGTAGGACGCAAACAAGCAGGGGGCGGGCCATTTGGCCCGCCCCCTTTTCTCGTCCCACTTTCTCTCGTTCCGCTTCCTACATCTCCGCCCGCTTCGCCAGGGCGGCGGGGTTGCGGATGACCCAGCAGCCTCCGGCCTTGTCCCAGGTGATCGCCCCGGACTTGCGGAAGGCGGTCAGGGCGCGCGAGACGCGCTCGCGGGTGGCCCCGATCAGGGCGGCGATATCGCTCTGGGTCAGGCAGACGTTCAGCAGCGTCCCCTTGCTGCCGTCGGCCATCGGGGACCCCTGCGAGGCGGCCAGCTTCAGCAGGCGGTCGGCCACCCGCCCCGCCACGTCGCGCGTCATCAGCATCTCCGCCCGGTCGTTCTGGTCGCGCAGGCGCTGCGAGAGTATTTTCAGCAGGGTCCAGGCGACGGCGGGCTGCTCGTGGATCGTCTCGCGCAGGGCCTCCCCCTCCAGCAGCAGCAGCTCAGTCGCCTGCAAGGTGCTGACGTCGGCGGAGCGCGGCTGGCCGTCCAGCAGGCTCATCTCGCCGAAGAAGTCCCCCGGCCCCATTACCTCCAGGATCACCTCGTCGCCCCCCGCCGTCGCCTGGTGTACCTTGACCCGCCCCGAGACAATGAGGTACAGCGCGCCGGCCGGGTCGCCCTTGTAGACGACGGGCGTCCCCGCCGGCACCTTGCGCCGGCGCAGGTGGGCGGCCAGTGCGGCGATCGCCCCCTCGCCCAGATCGGCGAACAGGGGGACTTTTCGTAAGATGTCGCTCTCCTGGCTCATGCGTCGGTGTCTCCTTTAGTTCCCGCTTCCGCCTCGGTCGTTTCCGTCACTTCCACAGACAACCACTTCGTCTCGCCATAGCCGTAGAACGTCGCCCAGGCGCAGTCGGCGGCGTCCCGGCCCGCCGCGACCTGCACCAGCGCCGCGCGCGCAATGGGCGAAGTGGGGTCGAAGCTTATCCAGCGCCCGTCCACCCACGCCTGAAAATAGGCGTGGAAGTCGGGCGGATCCAGCTCCAGGCAGTAGCCCGAGACATACCGGGCCGGCACGTTCAGGGCGCGGCAGAAGGCGATGCCGAGGTGGGCGAAGTCCCGGCAGACCCCCACCCGCAACGTCGCCGTGTCATAGGCCGACGTTGCCGTATCCGAGGTCCCGTACTGGTAAGTGAGGTGCGTGTTGATCCAGTCGCAGATCGCCTGTACCCGCGCAAATCCGGGCCGCCCCGCGCCGAACAGGTCCTCGGCCATCGGCACCAGCAGGTCCGACTGGCAGTAGCGCGAGGGCAGCGTGTACAACAGTGTCTCGGTCGGCAGGTGCAGGGCGTCCGCTTCGTCCGCTTCGTCCTCGTCCCCCTCGGCGGGCCGCGCGTCCGGCAGCGAGACCGTCGCCGCGTATTCCAAGCGGACGTCCCCGGCGGGCATCAGCAGCCGCCGGCAGGGGTTCTGATAGAAGTCCCGGAACGGCTCGGCCACTGTGAACGGCGCGACATACAGCCGCGAGTCTTCCAAACACTGCGCCGCGCCCAGGTCCGCCGCTTCGACCATAAGAGTCGTCGGGGTGGGGAAGGGCAGGGCGAGTTCGGCGGTGAAGCGGATGCTTAGTCTCAATCAGTATTCTGTCTCGTGTCAGTAGACTCCGACCTGGAGCGAGCCGTCCGCATTCGGGACGACGGCCCAGAGCAGGTTGCCGGACGCCGCGCGCCAGTCCGGGTAGGCGCCGACGGCGGCCTGTTCCCCAATCGTGTCCCGCAAATCCTCTTCCAGTTCTTCCGCTCCCTCATTGTTTTGGAAGCTACTGAGCCAGCCGACCTCTTGATCGCACTCCTCGGCCCGCCGCCAATCATCGCCTCAT
>JANOOM010000554.1:0-1734 GCA_031421335.1 Armatimonadota bacterium | reverse complement strand
CGGCATCCGCTACGCCTGGTGGCAGTCCCCCGACGGCTCGCGCGTCTTGAAGGCGAACACGGACAACTATGACGAGCCGATCACGCCCGAGCAGATGTCACGGCCCTGGGACATGGAGCGCGGCTACGGGCTGAAAGAGGCCCTGGTCGTCTTCGGCGTTGGCGACCACGGCGGCGGCCCGACCCGCGAGATGATTGACCAGGGCAAGGACTTCCAGGCCGATCCCCTGTTCCCCCGAGTCCACTTCGTCACCGCCGACGCCTACTTCCAGCACCTGCGCTCTCTGCCCAATATCCAGAGCCTGCCGGTCGTGGATACCGACCTACAATACACCTTCACCGGCTGCTACACGACCCACGCCGACCTCAAGAAAGCCGTCCGGTCCAGCGAGAACAACCTGTATGCGGGCGAGGTCTTCTCGTCGCTCGCGGCGATGTCGGGGCAGCCGTACCCCGTTGCCGGCTTCGCTGAAGCCTGGAAGCCAACGGCTTTTGCCCAGTTCCACGACATCATGTGCGGCTCGGCCATCCACTCGACGTACGACTGGATGCACCAGCAGCTCGCCCCCGCTTTCGCCTTCGAGTCGGCTCAGACCGGCCGCGCGCTGTCCGCCCTGACCGCTCACGTTGACACGCGCGGCGGGCGGGCGGGAGAACAGGCCGTCGTGGTCTGGAACTCGCTGTCCTTTGCCCGTACCGACATCGCCCGGCTGACGGTAAACGACGCTTCCCGCTACCGCTGGGTGCGGGACGCGGCGGGCGCCCTCCTCCCCGCCCAGGCGCTGGACGCCCATACCGTCGGCTTCGTCGCTTCCAACGTTCCCGCCTTCGGCCACAAGAGCTACTTCCTGGGCCGCTACCCAGTTGGGGAGACGGCGATTGTCGTCGAGCCGGTGGCCCGCGAGACGGCGGCCTCCTTCGTCCTGGAAAACCCCTTTCTGCGCGTCGTCGTTGCCAAAGATACCGGCCTGATCGTCAGCCTCTACGATAAGAAGATGAAGCGCGGGATGATCCCCGCCGGCCGGCCCGCCAATGTCCTGCAAGTGCTGGGCGATAACGGCAGCGCCTGGGACATCGGCTACACCGGCGAGCAGCACCTGCTGACGACCGGGGCGGACGTGACGCTGGTCGCGAACGGTCCCGTCTGCGCCGTCGTCCGGGTCACGCACACCTTCGGAAAATCCACATTCACCCAGGACGTCACGCTCTGGGGCGAGCTGCCGCGCCTGGACGTGCCGACGACCGTGGACTGGCACGAACATGGGCAATTGCTCAAAGTCCTCTTCCCGCTGGCGATGACCCATCCCGCCGCCCGCGTCGGCATCCCCTACGGCAGCATCGAGCGGCCCACGACCGGACAGGAAAACCCCGGCCAGAAGTGGATGGATGTCAGCGAGGTCCGGGCCGCCCCGGTCGCCGGCGCGGCCTCACTCGACCTTTCCGGCCTGTTCAACCAGGACAGCGCCGTCTCGTTCGATGCCCAAAAGCGCGGCTACCCGTCCGCCCTCATGCCCCCTGCGGTCGTTCACCATTACGGGGCCGCCCGTGTCCCCTTCCGTCTGGCGGCGGCCGGCGGCCTGAATATCGTCGCCTGTGACGGGCAGGCCGTCCCCGTCCCCGCTGCCGGGCGGGCTGGCAACACGCTGTTCCTGCTCGGCGCGGGCGCACCGGGGAGCCAGGGCGGGGCGCTGACTTTCGTCCGCGCTGACGGCAGCCGCGTCCCTGTCCCCTTCAC
>JANOOM010000553.1:0-20797 GCA_031421335.1 Armatimonadota bacterium | reverse complement strand
CGACAGGGCGGGCGGCGCGGGCGGCGCGAACGGGACCGCGCCGGCGGAAACATCGCCGCTCGTCCAGAAGATGAGAACACTATGAAAGTCGTCGTGCTGGCCGGGGGCCTGGGAACGCGCCTGGCCGAAGAAACAGAAGTCAAGCCCAAACCCATGGTGGAGGTCGGCGAGCACCCCATCGTCTGGCACATCATGCGCTCCTACGCCCACTACGGGTTCAAGGACTTCTTTCTGGCCCTCGGGTACAAAGGCGAGGTCATCAAGCGCTTCTTCCTGGACCATTACAGCCTGGGCGGCTCCCTGCGCGTGGACCTCGCCTCCGGCACCGTGGAAGATTTAGAAAAGAACGCCGAGGACTGGAACGTCCACTTGATGGACACTGGACAAAGCACGCAGACCGGCGGGCGGGTGAAGCGCCTGGAGCGCTGGCTCAAAGATGAAGCCTTCATGGTCACTTACGGCGACGGTGTCTGCGATGTGGATCTCAGGCAGGTGCTGGACTTCCACAAGTCCCACGGCAAGCTCGCCACCATCACGGCTGTGCGCCCCCCGTCCCGCTTCGGCGGGCTGGTCTTCGAGGGTGATCTGGTGCGCGAGTTCAGCGAAAAGCCGCAGATCGGCGAGGGCTGGATCAACGGTGGCTTCATGGTACTTGAGCCGCAGGTCTTCGACTATTTGGAAGGCGATGCCAGCAGCCTGGAGGTGGACGGCCTGGAGCGCCTGGCCGCCGATAACCAGCTCGCCGCCTTCCGGCATGAAGGCTTCTGGCAGTGCATGGACACTCTGCGAGAGAAGAAAATCTTGGAAAATCTGTGGCAGTCGGGGAAAGCACCCTGGAAGGTGTGAGCAACGGGCACGCCGGCAAGTGGCGGGCCACAAGGTTCGCCCCTCCGCTGTAAGGGCGCGATTCATCGCGCTTCCGTCCGACGCGGCACAGATCACGAAGCACAGGCTTTCCCACGGGGGCGTCAGCCCCCAGCACGATAAAGACACGATAAAGAGAAGAGGGTGCGATGAATCGCGCCCCGACAGCGGATAAGGTAAGAGCATTTGCAGACAGACAAAGATTTTTGGCGGGACCGCTCGACGTTCGTCACTGGCGCGACCGGGCTTGTCGGCGGGTGGCTGGTCAAGTCTCTGGTGGCGGCGGGCGCCGACGTCGTCTGCCTCGTCCGGGACTGGGTGCCTGATTGTGAGATGATCCGCTCAGGCCACCTGGACAAAGTGAAGGTCGTCCGGGGCGACATCGCCGACCAGGAGCTGCTGGAACGCGCTCTGGGCGAACACGAAGTAGACACCGTCATCCACCTCGCCGCCCAGACCATCGTCGGTATCGCCAACCGTAACCCCGTCTCGACCTTCGAGGCAAACATCGCCGGGACGTGGCGCCTGCTGGAAGCCTGCCGCCGGTCCCCCCGCGTCAAGCAGATCGTCATCGCCTCTTCCGACAAGGCCTACGGCGACCAGCCCATCCTGCCCTACGACGAGACCACGCCGCTCCAGGGCCAGCACCCCTACGATGTGTCCAAGTCCTGCGCCGACTTGATCTCCTACACCTACGCCAAGTCCTACGATCTGCCCGTGACCATCACCCGCTGCGGCAACTTCTACGGCGGCGGCGACTTGAACTGGAACCGGATCGTGCCCGGAACCGTCCGGTCGATCCTGCGTGGTCAGGCCCCCGTCATCCGCTCCGACGGGTCGTTCATCCGCGACTACTTCTACGTTGAAGACGGCGCGGCGGCCTACATGCTGCTCGCCGAGAACATGGCGAAGAACCCCGGCCTGCGCGGCGAAGCCTTCAACTTCTCCAACGAGCTTCAAGTGACCGTCTTGGACCTGACGCACAAGATATTGGACCTGATGGGTTCCGATCTTGAGCCGGAGGTTCGCAACGAGGCCAGCAACGAGATCAAACATCAGTACCTCAGCGCGGCCAAGGCACGCCGGATTCTGGACTGGGAACCGCTCTTCACCCTCGACGGGGGCCTAGAAAAGACGATCCGGTGGTATACTGAGTTCTTGACACCGTAATCACCCCCCATTGCCGGGACCCATACTTAGAAGGACTTCTCATGACGGAAAAAGCCGATGCGCTCCGGGCGCAGATCGCAGACCTGGTGGTGCAGTACCACGATGAGGCATTCGCCGCCCGCCCGTTCGTACCCGGTGAAAGCGCCGTGCCGGTTTCGGGCCGGGTCTTCGACGCCGAAGACATGCAGACCCTGATGGACTCGACCCTGGACTTCTGGCTGACGACGGGCCGATTCGCTGCCCAGTTCGAGCGCGAGTTCGCCCGCTTCTGCGGCGTCCGCAAGGCGCTCCTGGTCAACTCAGGATCGTCGGCCGACCTTGTCGCTCTGACGACATTGACCTCGCCCAAGCTCGGCGACAGGCGGCTCAAGCCCGGCGATGAGGTCATCACCGTTGCGGCGGGCTTCCCCACGACGGTCAACCCGATCATCCAGAACGGCTTGGTCCCCGTCTTCCTCGACGTCACCATCCCCGATTATAACCTGGACATCACGCAGCTCGAAGAAGCCCTGTCACCTAAGACGCGCGCCCTGATGTTCGCGCACACCTTGGGCAACCCCGGCAACATGCGGGCCATCTCCGAGTTTGTCAAGAAGCACGATTTGTTCCTCGTCGAAGACTGCTGCGACGCTATCGGCGGCTCCTACGACGGCCAGAAAGTCGGCACGTTTGGCGACATCGCCACGGCCTCCTTCTATCCCGCCCACCACATCACGATGGGCGAGGGCGGGGCCGTGTTCATGAACAATGTCAAGCTCAAAGTCATCGCCGAGTCGTACCGCGACTGGGGTCGCGACTGCTGGTGCGAGCCAGGCAAGGACAACACCTGCGGCAAGCGCTATGAGTGGCAGCTCGGGGACCTCCCCTGCGGTTACGATCATAAGTACACCTACTCACATATCGGCTACAACCTGAAAGTCACCGACATGCAGGCGGCCGTGGGCGTCTCGCAGCTCAAAAAGCTGCCGGAGTTCATCGCCACGCGGCGGCGCAATTTCAAGTACCTCTATGAAGGCTTGCAGGACCTTCAGGAACACCTGATTTTGCCGCAGGCGACGCCGAACTCCGACCCGTCCTGGTTCGGCTTCCCCATCGCCGTCCGCGAGGACGCCCCGTTCACGCGCGACCAGATAGTGCGGCATCTCGACTCCAAGAAGATCGGGACGCGGCTGCTGTTCGCGGGCAACCTGCTCAAGCAGCCCGCTTATGCGAACATCGCGCACCGTAAGATCGGCGACCTGCACAACACCGACTTCGTGATGAACCAGGTGTTCTGGGTCGGCGTTTATCCCGGCCTGAGCGACGCGCACAAGGACTACATGCTTTCGGTCCTGCACGACTTCGTGCGCGCGTCGCACGAGTGACCGCGAACGCGCCGGCTGACGATCTGAACCACGTCCTTTCCCACGCCGAGGGACCCTGGGGTCCTTCGGCTGCTGGCGGCGGGAGATATTCGCCTGGGCCAGCGATGCGCTTGGACTGGGGGCAGAAGCCCTCGTACTGGCGCGCGACCCGGCCATCGGGTTCCACCAGGGGGACATCCGCTCATTCCCGTTCCTTCTGAAGAATTCTCGCACGCCGCCCATGACGCGACCAGGGCTGAAGCCTTGCTGAACCGCGACGATTCGGGCGGCCTGATTTAATCCGGCGAAGACGAGGCGCTGCGGAGCATGGTTGACATGGTTAAGTGGAACAGATCACTTTATGATTAAAGTCTCAGATTATATCGCGCAGACCCTGGTGCGGCACGGCATCGAACACATCTTCCTCGTCACCGGCGGCGGCGCCATGCACCTCAACGACGCTGTGGGGCGCTGCAAGGGCCTGACCTACGTTTGCTGCCACCATGAGCAGGCGTGTGCCATGGCGGCCGAGAGCTATTACCGCTTGACCAACCGCCTGGCCGCTGTCAACGTCACCACCGGACCGGGCGGGACCAATGCTATCACGGGCGTTTGGGGAGCCTGGACCGACTCCATCGGCATGATCGTGGTCTCGGGCCAGGTCAAGTGGGAGACCGTCGTCCGCAGCACGGACCTTCCCCTGCGGCAATTGGGCGACCAGGAACTCGACATCGTCAAGGTCGTCGCCCCCATGACCAAGTACGCCGAGATGGTGACCGACCCGCAGACCATTCGCTATCATCTGGAAAAAGCGCTTTATCTGGCGACAGCAGGGCGCCCCGGCCCGGTCTGGCTGGACATTCCTATGAACGTCCAGGGCGCGAGCGTGGACCCCGACACCCTGCCCGGCTTTGACCCGGCTGAACTCGGGCCGGTCTTGGACGACACCGCCCGCCTGCCCGAGCTTTGCGCGCAGATCTCGAAGATGTGCCTGGAAGCCAAGCGGCCCGTCATCATGGCAGGCTCCGGCGTCCGCCTCGCGGGCGCTCAGGTCGAGCTGCTGGAACTCGCGGACCGCTGGGGCATCCCCATCGTCACCGCCTGGAACGCCCACGATCTCGTCCCGAACTCGCACCCCGGCTTCAGCGGCCGGCCCGGCTCCATCGGCGACCGGCCCGGCAATTATGCCGTCCAGAACGCCGACTTCCTGCTCGTGCTGGGCAGCCGCCTGAACATCCGGCAGATCAGCTACAACTGGGAGAACTTCGCACACCGGGCCTATCAGGTCATCGTGGACATTGACCCCACCGAACTCAAAAAGCCGACCTTGGCCCCCGACCTGCCTATCCAGGCCGACGCCGCCGATGTTTTGCGCCAGCTTTTAGACCAGCCCACCCGGCCCGTGCCCGCGATGCACTCCGAGTGGCTGGCCTGGTGCCGGGAGCGGGTCGCGAAGTACCCGGTCACGCTGCCGGAATACTGGGAAAGCGAAAACGGCGTCAACCCGTACTGCTTCATGGACGCCTTGTTCAGCCAGTTGCCTGAAAACCAGATCGTCGTTTCCGGCGACGGGACCGCCTGCGTCACGTCGTTCCAGGCTGCGGACCTCAAGCCCGGCCAGCGGCTGTACACCAACTCGGGCTGCGCCTCGATGGGCTACGATCTGCCCGCCGCCGTCGGCGCGGCCTTCGCGAGCGGCGGCAAAGAGATCGTCTGCCTCGCGGGCGACGGCAGCATGCAGATGAACCTGGCGGAACTCCAGACCATCGCCCTGCATAAACTGCCCATCAAGCTTTTCGTCCTGAACAATCAGGGATATCATTCCATCCGGCAGACCCAGCAGAATTACTTCCCCGATAACCTGATCGGCTGCGGTCCCGACAGCGGCCTGTTCTTCGCCCCGTTCGAGAAGCTGGCGGAGGCCTGCGGGTTCGGCTATCACGCCGCCCGCACCGCCGCCGACCTGGAAGACGCCCTGCGCGAGACTCTGGCCGCGAGCGGGCCGCAGATGTGCGAAGTCTTTCTGGACCTGGGCCAGCAATTCGCCCCGAAAGTATCCTCGAAGAAGATGGACGACGGGCGGATGGTCTCGGCCCCGCTGGAAGATATGGCGCCCTTTTTGAGCCGCGAAGAACAAGCAAGCAACATCATTGAAGATTTAAGATGAGCAAGAGGAGAATACTGTGAACGCCATAGAAAAGAAGATGGTCGCGCTTTTGACCGAGATGCGCGAGAACCACAACGTGGTGGGTGTCAAGGCCGAGTTCGAGGCCGAAGGGACTCGCCTCGAGGAAGCCATGCGGCTGAAGGAGGTCAGCCTGAAAGCAGGCCTGGGCCTGAGCCTGAAGATCGGCGGCTGCGAGGCCATCAAGGACATGATCGAGGCGGCCAGCCTCGGCACCGAGCACCTGGTCGCCCCGATGGTCGAGACGCCTTACGCGCTCAAGAAGTATTTGCAGGCCGTTAAGCTGGTCTTCCCCGGCGACCAGCGCGAGGATATGGACTATCTGATCAACCTCGAGACGATCACGGCCATCGAGAACTTCGACAAGATGCTGGAGATCCCCGAGATCAGCAGCCTTAGCGGGATCGTCCTGGGCCGCGTGGACCTGACCGGCTCGATGGGCTTGGACCGGACCTCGGTCAATAACGACGACATCCTGAAGATCTGCCTGGACGTCGCCGCCAAGGCCAAGGCACACGGCCTGCACGTCGTCGTCGGCGGCGGCGTGTCCGTCCTGTCCCTGCCCTTCTTCCAGGCGTTCCCGAAGGGTCATCTGGACCGCTATGAAACGCGCAAAGTGGTCTTCGGCTGCCCCGCCGCGCTGGAAAACAAGCAGGAGGCGTTCCTGAAGGCGGTCGAGTTCGAGATCATGTGGCTCCAGAACAAGAAGGAGTATTACGGCTCGATCCACCGCGAAGACGATGCCCGGCTCGGCATGATGCAGGAGCGCTACGCCAAGTCCATCGCCGCCGTCCACGGACAGGGTTAGGCTCATGCCCCAGCGCTCCGCCCTCGTCACCGGCGCGGCCCGCGGCATCGGCGCGGCCATCGCCGAGGCCCTGCGCGCCCAGGGCGTGTCCGTCCTGGACGCGGGCCGGACAGACCTGGACCTGTCCGACCCGGCCTCGATCGCGGGCTGGCTGGGTACGCACAGGAGCGGTGTAGACATCCTGGTCAACAACGCCGGCATCAACGTCATCAACGACATCGAGGCCATTACGCCCGAAGACTGGGCCGAAATGGTGCAAGTGGACTTGACCGCGCCCCTCCAGCTCATCCAGGGCGTTTCTTCCGGCATGAAGGAGCGCGGGTGGGGGCGGATCGTCAACATCAGCTCCATCTTCGGCGTGGTCACGCGCGAGAAGCGCGGGGCCTACAGCGCGGTCAAAGCAGGCTTGAACGGGCTGACCCGGACGGCGGCCGTGGAACTCGCCCCCTTCGGCGTCCTGGTCAACTCGGTCTGCCCCGGCTATGTGGCGACCGACTTGACCCGGCAGAACAACTCGCCCGCCGACATCGAGAAGATCGAGGCGACCATCCCCGCCGGTCGGCTGGCCGCCCCGGCCGAGATCGCGCGTTTCGTGGCCTGGCTGTGCGGCGAAGAAAACACCTACCTGACCGGGCAGACGATCTTGGTAGACGGCGGGTTCACCTGCCGCTGACGGCTTCCGGCCTGAGTCAAATCATCCATGCAGATCCAGAGCAAATCCCATCCTTACGACGTCGTCGAGGCGCCGAGCCTGCGCGAAGCCGTCTCGGCCGCCGCTTCGGGCCAGCGGACGTTCGCGCTGGTTGACGGCCTGGTCCACGACCTCTATCCAGACGCTTTCGCGGACGCCCTGCCGCCTGAGAACGTGCGGCGCATCGAAGCGACTGAGGGCGCCAAGAGCCTTGACGCCCTGGCCCCGCATATCGAGTGGCTGCTGGCCTCGGGCTTTCGGCGCGACTGCCTGCTGCTGGTCGTCGGCGGGGGCGTCTTGCAGGATTTGAGCTGCTTCATCGCCTCCACCCTGTTCCGCGGGGTCCGCTGGAGCCTCGTGCCGACGACGCTGCTGGCCCAGTGCGACAGCTGTATCGGCAGCAAAAGCTCGATCAACGTAGGTCACTACAAGAACCAGCTGGGGACCTTTTACCCGCCCTATCAGGTATTATTGGCCTTCGACGTGCTCGGGTCGCTGCCCCACGATGAAATCCGTAGTGGGCTGGGCGAGGCCATCAAACTGCACTTGATCCAGGGCGAGAACGCCGTCGCGCGCCTGCGCCCCCGCCTGTCCGGCGGCGACGTGACGCCGTCCGCCTTGGAAGAGATCGTCTGGGACTCGCTCGCCATCAAGCAGCGCTTTATCGAGGAAGACGAGTTCGACAAGAATGTCCGCAACCTGCTGAACTACGGTCACACCTTCGGCCATGCCTACGAGTCGGCGACGGACTACGCTATCCCGCACGGCATCTCGGTGACATTAGGCGTTCTGACGGCGACGTTCTTCTCGGCCCGCCTGGGCTGGGTCACGCCCGAATACTTCGCAAGTCTCCAGCATTGGCTCAAGCCCTTTTACACTCCCTACCAGGAGACGCTGACCGGGGCGGACCCCGAGCGTATTTTGGCGGCCATGCGGCTGGACAAGAAGAACACCGGCGACACCTTGGGATGCATCCTGACGCGTGGAGCGGGGCGGATGGAAAAGACGAAGCTTTCGTTTGAAGGCGAAGTGCGTCCCCTGCTCACCGAGTGGCGCGAGCATCTCGGCGCGATGGGTTGAGCAGCGGGCGAACCGTTTTCGCCGGCATTGACGTTAAACAAGCCAAAAGGTCCAGAAACGCAGTCCGGGCGGGTCGCCTCAAGCCGGGTAAATCCATTCACTCGTCCGAATGGCTCATCCTTCATCCGTCGTCATGCCCGCCCTTTTCGATCAATACCCAGCTTATGCGCCACCACATCGTCACCGAAGACCTCGAAGCCATCACGAGGGCCGCCCTGCCCTGGGACGACCTGGCGGGCCGCACCGTGCTTGTCACCGGCGCGGCGGGCTTCCTGCCGGCTTACATGGTCGAGACGCTGCTGTTCCTCAACGAGAAGCGCCCCGACCAGAAAACGCGCGTCCTGGGCCTAGTGCGCCACGAGGGCCGGGCGCGCGCCCGGTTCGCTGCCTATGAAGGCCGCCCGGACTTGAAGCTCGTCGTCGGGGATGTCTCCGGGCCGGTGGACTTTGGCGAGCCTGTCCATTATATCATCCACGCCGCTTCCCAGGCCAGCCCCAAGTATTACAAATCAGACCCCGTCGGCACACTCTCGGCGAACATCGCGGGGACGCAGCGCCTGCTGGAAATGGCGCGCGAACAGGGCACGAAGTCTTTTTTGTTTTTCAGCAGCGGCGAAGTCTACGGCCGGATCTCCGACGCCCAGGTGCCGACGCGCGAGGACGACTACGGCCCCGTGGACCCAATGGACGTGCGCTCCTGCTACGGCGAAAGCAAGCGCATGGGCGAGACCATGTGCGTCGCCTGGCACGCTCAATACGGTGTCCCCGCCCGCGTGGCCCGGCCGTTCCACACCTACGGGCCGGGTATGTCGCTCGACGACGGGCGCGTGTTCGCCGACTTCGTGGCCGACATCGTCGCGGGCCGGGACATCGTGATGAAGAGCGATGGACGCGCGACTCGCGCCTTCTGCTACCTCGCGGACGCGGCGGCGGGCTTCTTCACCGTGCTGCTGAAGGGCACGAGCGGTGAGGCTTACAACGTCGGCAACGACAAAGCCGAGAGCAGCATTTTGGACCTCGCATTGCGGCTGGTGGCCCTGTTTCCCGAGAAAGACCTGCGCGTCGTCCAGCAGCCGGTCCCGACGGATGGCTACCTGCAAAGCAAGATCTCCCGCGGCTGCCCCGAGATCAGCCGGGCGCGCGCCCTGGGCTGGGAGCCGACAACGACCATCGAGGACGGGTTCAAGCGCACCGTCCTGAGCTTCGCCGCCCCATGAGCATCCCAGGCACTATCACGAAACTGAGGCGGCTGGCCGGCATTGACCGGACCGTCGGGCTGGCACTGCTGGGGCGCGGCTGGGGGGCGGGGGCGGGCATCGTCACCCTCGGCTTCCTGGTCCATTTTTTGTCGGCCAAGGAACAGGGCTATTACTCCACCTTCGGCAGCTTCATGGCCTTGCAGGTCTTCTTCGAGCTTGGCCTGAGCTTGGTGCTAATGCAGTTCGCCAGCCACGAGCGGGCCGCACTGGAGTGGACCCCCCAAAGGACCTTGGAAGGCGACCCCATCGCCAAAGCGCGGCTGGCCTCTCTGCTGCGGCGCGGGATGTTCTGGTACGGCCTGATGTCGGTCGCCGTGATGGCCTTGATCTACCCCGTCGGCATGGTCTATTTCAGCCACTTCGGGCGGGGCGGGGTGGCTGTCGCCTGGCAGGGGCCGTGGTTGTTCCTGTCGGTGGCCGTGTCCAGCGGCCTGTTGTTCACGCCGCTGTGGGCTGTCCTGGAGGGGTCCGGCCTGGTGGCCGAAGTCGTGGCGGCACAGCTCGTCGGCGGCATTATCAACAGCGTCATGTTTTGGCTGATGCTGATGCTGCATTGGGGCCTGTATGCCGCGTCACTCGGCGGGCTGGCCAGCACGGTCTGGGTCATCGGGTGGCTCCTCGTCCGGCAGCGCGGTTTCCTGCTCGACCTGTGGCGGGCGGCGCGAAGAGACATCGAGGTGAACTGGCGCGACGAGATCTGGCCGTTCCAGTGGAAGATCGCGCTCTCGTGGCTCGCCGGGTACTTCATCGCGCAGACCTTCAGTCCATTGCTGTTTGCCCTGTACGGGCCGGCCGCGGCGGGGCAGATGGGGGTGAGCCTGCGGGTGACGGGCGCGATCGCGGCCGTGGCCCTCGGGTGGATCGTGACCAAGGCCGCTCCCTTTGGCAGCCTGGTCGCCCGGCGCGACTGGAAGCAGATGGACCGGATGTTTTTCCCCTGCTTGTGGCAGTCCACGACTGCACTGGTGCTGGGGCTGGCCTCGTTCTGGCTGCTCCGCCTCGGCCTGCATCACTTCCATAACCGGCTGGATGCGCGCCTGCTGGACCCGCTGCCGCTGGCCCTGCTCATGGGTGGGACCGTCATCAGCCACATCGCGGCGGCCCAGGCCATCTATCTGCGGGCCCACAAGCAGGAGCCATTTCTGGTCCCTTCCCTGCTGGGCGGCCTCCTGATCAGCGTGTCGAGCCTGCTCCTCTGCCGCCCCTTCGGCGCCACCGGTATGATGGCCGGCTACCTCGCCGTCAGCCTGGTCGTCGGCCTGGGACTGGGCACCGCCATCTTCGTCCGAAAGCGCCACGAGTGGCACGCCGACACGCCCGATGCCCCTGACGTGCCGGAAAGCTGGCCGCCGACCCCGCACCGGGCGGAACCGGAGGCGGTCAGCCGATGACAGAGCAAAAGACGCTGGAACAAGAAACGCCCCTGCTCTCACTGTACGTCCCGACCTACAACCGGGCCGCCCTGCTGGGGCAGGCGCTGCACGCCGTCCTAGACCAGATCACGCCTGACATGGCCGGCGCCGTGGAGGTGGTCGTCGCAGACAATGCCTCGCCCGATGAGACGCCCGCCGTGGTCCAGAAGGCACAAGTGGACTTCCCGCATGTCGCCCTGCGTTCAGTCCGGCGGCCCGAGAACATCGGCGCGGACGCGAGCTTCACCGACGCGCCGAACCAGACGCGCGGCGAGTTCATCTATATGCTCTCCGACGACGACATCCTGCTGCCCGGAGCCGTCGCGCGGCTGATTTCCCTGATCCGCGACAACCCCGGATTTGACGCCTTCGCCCTCAACGTCAGCCACTTCACGGACGACCTTGCGCGGCAGGACACCAGCGTGGGGTTCGCGCTGGACGAGGACCGCGTCGTCCGGGACCGGGACCAGGCGCTGCGACTCTTCGGCTCACACATCTCGTTCCTGTCCTCCATGGCGTTCCGGCGGGCCAACATCCTGGGGAAAGATTATTCGCCTTTCCGGGGCACCATCATCGCCCAGGCCTATCTCTTCCTGGATGCCCTCCTGCCGGGGCGCGGGCTTTATGTGACCAGCGGGCGCTATCTGGCGATGCGGCAGGACAATGCAGAGGGCTATAACGTTTTCCAGGTGCTCCTGACGAACTTCCACGCGCTGATGCAGCACGCGCGCCGGTTGGGGTACTCCGCCGAGGCCGTCCGCGGGGTGCTCGACGAGCACCTGCTCAATGTCTACCGTGTGGTCCTGGTCCTCAAGAGCCGTGGCATCGGCACCTTGCAGCCCGACTACCGGGACGGCGCGGCGCGGCTGCTGCGCTGCTACGGCGTCAGCGGGTTCATCCTGCTGAAGTTCCTCCCCCGCATGCTCGCCCCCTACGCTGCGCTCGCGCTGGTGCGGCGCCTCCTCCGGCGCGGGCAATTTTCCGGCGAGGGAGCCTGATGACCTTTTCCACGACGCCTGTTCTTTCCCTTTGCCTGCCGACTTACAAGCGCTGCGCGCTGCTTGGTGGCGCTTTGCGCGCCGTGCTCGAACAGATCACCCCCACGCTGGCCCCCGACGTTGAAGTTATCGTGCTCGATAACGCTTCGCCGGATGACACCCAGGCCGTCATCGGGCGCGTCCGGGCGGACTTCCCGGACATCCTCCTGCACTCTTTCCGCCACCCGGAGAACGTCGGCGCGGACGCGAACTTCATCGAGGCGGTCCGCCAGTCGCGCGGCGAGTTCGTCTACCTACTCTCGGACGATGACATCCTGCTGCCCGGAGCCGTCGCGCGGCTGATTTCCCTGATCCGGGCACACCCGGACATGGACGCTTTCGCCGTCAACGTCCGCGAGTTCCTGCACAGCACCGACGAAGAGGCCACCAGCTTCTTCAAGCTGGACGGGGACCTCATTCTGCGCGACCGGGACCAAGCGCTGATCCTGCTGAACACGATTCTCACGTTCATGTCCTGCCTCGTGTTCCGGCGCGAGACCGTGGCCGCTCGGGATTACGCCGACAAGGTGGGCACGCTGCTCGTCCAGGCATTCTTCTTCGTGGACGCGCTCGCGCCCGAACGCGGGCTGTATGTCACCCGCGAGACGTACCTGGCGAAACGGGCCGACAACCACCAGGGCTACCGATTCTTCCAGATCTTTCTCACCCACTTCGATCTGATCATGGACTACGCGCTCCAGGCCGGCTATTCCCCGGCGGCCGTCCGTCGGACCCTAACCGAGCACTTGAAGTTCCTGCGCTACTGCGTCCTGCTATTCAAGCAAAACGGCGCCATCGGGACGATCCGGCCCGACTACCGCGACGGCCTGGCCCGCTTGTGGCGCGTCTACGGCCCGCACCCGTTCGCCCTGGGCATCGTCGCCACCATGATGCTGATGCCCGCGCCGCTGTTCCGGGGGATGCACCGGGTTTACAAGCGCGTCAAGGCCGTCGTCAGGCCCGCCCCGGCCATGTCCACGCAGAGCGGCCCACGATGACGCCCCAGCTTTCGCTGTGCCTGCCCACCTACAAAAGAGCCGCCCTGCTCGGCGGCGCCCTGCACGCCGTGCTGGAACAGGTCACTCCTGGCCTCGCCCCATACGTCGAGGTCTTCGTCGTGGACAACGCCTCGCCCGATGAGACGCCTGCCGTAGTCCAAAAGGCACAAGAAGACTTCCCGCACGTCCATATCCGGTATCTGCGCCGCCCTGAGAACATCGGGCCGGACGCGAGCTTCTGCGGGGCGGTTTTTGAGGCGCGCGGCGAGTTCGTGTATCTGCTGTCCGACGACGACGTCCTGCTCCCCGGCGCCGTCGCGAAGCTTTTAGAGCTGATCACCGCCTATCCGGGCTTCGACGCCTTCGCCCTGAACGTCCGCGAGTTCCGCCGGGATGCGCTGGCCGAAACGGGAACGCCGGTCGCCTTCACACTCCCCGGCGGGGCCGAGTCCCTCGTCTGCACCGACCGGGACCAGGCCCTGTCGCTGCTCAAGGTCCACATCACGTTCCTGTCCTGCATCGCTTTCCGCCGGTCCAACGTTCTGGGCTACGACTATTCGCCCTTCCGGGGCACCATCATCGCCCAGGCGTTCCTATTTCTGGACGCCCTCGCGCCGGGGCGCGGGATGTGCGCGACGCGGCAGCCGTTCCTCGCCCGGCGTGAGGGGAACAACGAGGGGTTCGGCTTCTTCCAAGTCTTCGTCACGACGTTCCAGACCCTCATGGTCCATGCCCGGCGGCGCGGCTACTCCAAGGAGACCGTCCGGGCCGTCCTGCGGCACGACTTGGAATACGTCTACCACTGCCTGCTGATCTTCAAGAGCGGAGGGCGCTACGGCAAACTGCAGTTGACCTACCTCGACTCGCTGTGGGCCGTGGCCCGGCTCCTGCGCGCCTTCGGCCCGGACCGCCTGGTCCTGCTGCAGATTGTCCCGCGCCTGCTCGTCCCCGGCGCCATGTTCGGCCCCCTCCAGCGCGCTTACACGCGCGCCAAGGGCCGGCGCGGCCGGCGGGTTTGACGGGGAGGGGTATGTAAACGCGGTAAGCCCGACGCGGGAAATCAGCCGGCGAGGCGTCTTCTGGAGCTGTTCCTATGCCACCCACGCGATAGCAGGGTATAATGACGAACGTGACCTTTTCCGAGACCCTTCCAGACTTCCTGCCCGCGCCGACACTCTCCTTGTGCCTACCCACCTACAAGAGAGCCGCCCTGCTCGGCGGCGCCCTGCGCGCCATCCTGTCACAGATCACGCCGGACATGGCCCGCGCCGTCGAAGTCCTCGTCCTCGATAACGCTTCCCCCGACGACACGCCCGCTGTGGTCCAGAAGGCGCAAGGGGACTTCCCGCATGTTCCCATCCGCTACACCCGGCGGCCCGAGAACATCGGGCCGGACGCGAACTTCACGGACGCCCTGACGCGGGCGCGCGGTGAGTTCCTATTTCTGCTGTCCGACGACGACGTCTTGCTCCCCGGCGCCGTCGCGAGGCTGCTGGAGATGATCGCCACCCACCCGGGCTTTGACGCCTTTGGCCTGAACACCCGGCCATTCACCCACTCGCCCGACGAGGACACGGCAGGCATCTTCCGCTTGGACCATGACCTGGTGCTGATGAGCTGCGACGACGCTCTGGTCTTCCTGAACACGCACATCACATTCCTCTCCTGCATCGCTTTCCGCCGGGCGAACGTGCTAGGGAAAGACTATGCGGACAAGACCGGCACCATTCTGATCCAGGCGTTCTTCTTCGTGGACGCCCTGGCGCCAGGGCGCGGCTTTTACGTCACGCGGCAGCCATTCCTGGCGCAGCGGGCCGACAACAACCAGGGATTCGACTTCTTCCAAGTGTTCGTCACCAACTTCGACCTCGTCCTGCGCTACGCCCTCCAAAACGGCTATTCCTTCGCCGCCATCCGGCGGGTGCGCGCGAAGGTGCTGCGTTTCGTCTGCTACGTCATCGGCGTCTTCAAGACGAAGGGCGCGCTGGGGACGATCCGGCCCGACTACCGCGACGGCCTGGCCCGCCTGTGGCGCGTCTACGGTCCGCACCCGGTTTTGCTGCTGGTCATCGTCCCGATGGTGCTGACGCCCCGCGCCGTGTACGCGCTACTCTTCGAGCGGGCCTACGCGGCGCTGCGGCGCGTCCGGTCGCGGGGCGCGGCGAGGCGGGCACCATGACCGTAGTCGCCGTCCTGTACTTGCTGAACATCCTGGTCCCGATCTGGCTGGCCCGGCGCTCCTGCATCCGGCCGGGCGGGATTGAGATCAACCATGTCCTGATGTTCACCTTCGGCTACTTGTTCTACTGGATTCTGCCGATGGGGATCGGGATTTTCCGGGTGGCGGCAGACGAGCCAGTGCTCCGCCTCTGGTTTCTGCTCTTCGACGCCATCTCCGTCCCGAACCTGATCCTCTATTTCTTGGTCACGCTCGGTTGCTATCTCTCCTTCTGGGGCGGGAGCGAGTGGGTGCGGCGGCGCCTGCCGGAGCCGCAGCGGCGCAACCCGCGCTACCGCCGTTTGTTCTTTTACAAGAACACCCTGAACATCCCCCTGGTCATCGGCTCCGTCCTGGCCGCGACCTACGCATTCCTCCTACGCGGCGAACTGTTCACGGGCTACACCAATCCGCTGCTCACCCCGACGGAGTCGCCGGGACGCTCGGCGTTCACCGGCGTCAGCGTCTCCTTGCTATCAGTCGCCATCATCTACGCCGCCAAATTGGATGAGCGTGTCGAGGGGGAGGGGCGGTTCCGCGCCCTGCTGCGGAACCACTTCTTCGTCGTCTATTTCCTCGTGGCCGTGCTTGTCCTGTCGCTGGGCGGGCGCCTTTACTTCGTCTCCAGCCTGATCATGCTGCTGGTCTACCGGACCACCTATTTCCGGCGCATCCCCGTGCGGTGGATGGTGCTAATTGGCCTGATCGGCGTAGCCTTCGCGGGAGTCGCTGGCGTGGTGCGGCAGGGGCAGTCTTTAGCGGCGGGTCAGGGCCTGATCAACCTAGCCACCGAGCCGATCTTCGTCGGCGTCTCCCATCTGCACTTTTTGCAGGCCAATAGCTTCGAGGTCATCAAGTTCCCGATATTCCTCCTCGGCTACTTCATCAACCTGGTCCCGACCGCGTTTCTTCCGGACAAGGCCGCTTACCTGCCCGACCCGTCAGTTTACGGCTATGAAATATTCACACCTCTGGGCGGGGTGTCCTCGTTCTTCTCGTTCATGGTGAACTTCGGCGTTTTGGGAACCTTCGCGGCGCTGTTCGGGGTGGGCGCCGGCCTAGCATACTTGCGCGGGCGGGATCGGACACTGCTGTATCGAGTGATCTACGTCATGCTGACCGGCTGGCTCGGTTTGACGTTCTTCCGCGACCCTTTCTCCATTTCGGTCGTGAAGTCGATGTTCGAGTTCTCGATCGCCGAGCCGATTCTGCTGGTGCTCGCCCTCCAAGTGCTGTCCACGATCATCGCGGCCTCCCGCGCGCCGGCCGGGGATTCGCCCGAAGGCGCGCCCGGAGGAGCCAACATCGCCCTTCAGGGGCGGCCGGAGTGAGCGCCGCCCGAGGCACAGGAAGGCCCGGCGATGTTCGCCCACAGGCCGCACTGCTTCGCGCCGCTGGCCGACCTGGCTCACCTGGGCACACGCCGCGTTTTGAACCATTCTTCTGATCGGGGACAAAGACAAACCTTGAAAATCGGACTGAACCTGCTTTACATCACTTCGGGAGAGAACCAGAGGGGACGGGCGCGGCAAAAGTGCGGACTCACTCGCCTTCGACCGGAACCGGCCGCTGATGGTCACACGGACGGGCGAGTGACACCCCTCCCATGTCATTGATGCGAGACTTAAAGGCGACGGCGCGCGGGGCCGCGGCGGCGGCCCTGTCTGGCCTGATCGGAGCGCAGGCGCGGGCGGCCCCGGCGTTTGGGGGGCGGGCCACATCCCCCGGCCCGCCCGTGCTGTGCGAGGTGCGTCGCGTGGTGGTACTGCACCCGCTGGAGATCGGCGACGTGGTCATGCTGACGCCGTTCCTGCGCGCTCTGCGCCGCCTGCTGCCTGCGGCGCGGATCACCCTGGTCGTCACGCCCGAGGTCCTCCCGCTCGTGGCCCTGTGCCCGCATGTGGACTCGGTGCAGCCCTATGACCAGAAGATGCGGCCCGCCTGGCGCCCGCTGCGGCTTCCTGGACGCGCCTGGGCGACGGCCCGCCGCCTGGCGGCCTTGGAAGGGCCGTTCGACCTGGCCCTGATGCCGCGCTATCTGGAAGACAACTGCTACGCCACCTTTCTGGCGTACTGGAGCGGCGCGCGGTGGCGGGTAGGCTACTCAGAAAGGTTTAGCGACCGCAAGCGCCTCCTCAACCGCGGATTCGACCGGCTGCTGACTCATGCCCTTGACGCCCCGCCCTTGCAGCACGACGTCCTTTCTGCCCTGGACCTCCTCCGCTTTTTGGGCGGGGCGGTAGAGGATGATGCGCTGGAACTTTGGTGGGATGAGGCCGACGAGGCGGCAGCCCTGTCCCTGCTGCACGGGGGTGGCGCGGGGCCAGGGGACCGCCTGGTGGCCCTCTGCCCGACCGGCGGGCATTCCGCGCTCAAGCAGTGGCCCATCGAGAACTTTGCCCGCCTAGGGCAGTGGCTACAGTCGCAGGACGCGCGCGTTATCCTCGTTGGCGGGCCTGGCGACGCCGCCCTGGGGGAGTTTCTGGCGCTGGCGCTGGGCGCGGGGGTCATCAATGTGACAGGTCGGACGACCCTGCGCGGACTGGCCGCGCTGCTGGCACGGTGCCGGTGCTTCGTCGGCAACGACGCCGGCCCAATGCACATAGCCGCCGCTGTCGGGGTTCCCACGGTGGCCTTGTTCGGGTCGAGCTGCCGGCAGCGCTTCGGCCCGTGGGGGTCCGGGCACGCCGCACTCTCGCGGGAGCTGCCCTGCTCGCCCTGTGGGCGCGGGCATACGCCCTACCGGTGCCGGACATGCATCTACGATCGCCCGGAGTGCCTGCACGGGCTGACCGTGGAAGAGGTGCAGGCGGCGGTCGGCGCCGCCCTTCGCGGCACGGACGAAAATTGTTGAAACGAACGGCTAGAAAAGATGTCCACATAAAAGGCGTTAAGGCATAGGGGAAACAACGATGAGCGGAACGATGAGCGGAACGATGAGCGAGAAAAAGCGATGAGCGTTGCAGTGATCACCGGCTCGGCCGGCCTGATCGGGTCGGAAGCGACCCGGTATTTTGGGGCGGCGGGCATGGACGTCGTCGGCGTGGACAACGACATGCGGCGCGTGTTCTTCGGCGAAGAAGCCAGCACGGCCCATAACGTGCGGGACCTCCAAAGTGAGCTCGGCGGGCGCTACGCCCATCACTCCCTGGATATCCGCGACCGGGGGGCCGTGGACGCCCTGTTCGCGCGCCACGGCCGGGCCGTCGGCCTGGTCATCCACACCGCCGCCCAGCCCTCCCACGACTGGGCCGCCCGCGAGCCGTTCACCGACTTCGATATCAACGCGGCGGGCACCTTGAACGTCCTGGAGGCCGTCCGGCAGCACTGCCCCGAGGCTGTGTTCATCTTCACCTCCACCAACAAGGTCTATGGGGACACCCCCAACCGCCTCCCTCTGGTCGAAGAAGAAACGCGCTACGAGATCGCGCCGGGCCACACTTACGGGGCGGGCATTCGCGAGGACATGTCCATTGACCAGTGCCTGCACTCGCTGTTCGGGGCCTCCAAAGTGGCCGCCGACGTGCTGGTGCAGGAATACGGGCGCTACTTCGGCCTCCGCACCGCCTGTTTCCGGGGCGGGACCCTGACCGGGCCGCAGCACGCCGCCACCCAGCTCCACGGGTTCCTGGCCTACCTCATGCGCTGCATCATGACCGAGACGCCGTACACCATTTTCGGGTATAAAGGGAAACAGGTTCGCGATGCCATCCACTCGAACGATCTGATCCGCGCCTTTGATGCCTTCTACCGCGCCCCACATTGTGCCGAGGTCTACAACATCGGCGGCGGACGCTTTTCCAACTGCTCCATGCTGGAAGGGATCGCGGCCGGCCAGCGCATCGTGGGCAAGGAACTCCGGCACACCTACCAGGATCAGAACCGGGTCGGTGACCACGTCTGGTGGATCGGCGACAACGGGAAGTTTCAAACGCAGTATCCTGAGTGGAAACAAGAGTATAACATCCAGGCGATTTTGCAGGAGATCTACCAGGCCAACGAAGACCGGTGGCGACCTTCCCCCGTCGGGAATGCGCCGACCAGTTAGAGGCTAACGGCGGCGGAACGGGGCGACTGAGTTCATGCGGATTCTTTTTCTGACGATGTACTATAAGCCGGACAATGCGGCGACGGGCATCCTGATGGCCGAACTCGCCGAGGAGTTGGCCGGGCAGGGGCACGACGTCCGCGTCGTCACCAGCATGCCGCATTACTCCACAAACTCCATCTGGAAGGAGTATCGAGGTAAAGCATGGATGCGCGAGCGGCAGGGCAAGATCCTGGTCCAGCGCGTCTGGTCTTACGTCCCCGTCAACAAGGACAGGCTGCTGCCGCGCTTCTTCAGCTACTTGTCGTTCACCCTCCTGTCCGCTTTCGCCGGCCAGCTCATGCCACGGCCCGATGTCATCGTCACGCCCTCCCCCTCGCCGCCGCTGACGAACGGCGCTTCGGCCTTCCTGCTGGGGCGGCTGCGCGGCGTCCCGTTCATCTCCAACATCCAGGACATCTACCCCGATGTCGCCATCCGCATGGGCGTGATGAAAAACCCGGTCGTCATCGCCGCCTACAAGAAGCTGGAAAAGTTCGTTTACGCCCACTCGGCGGCCATCACGGTGATCTCCGAGGGCTTCCGGCAGAACCTCATGGCGAAGGGCGTACCGTCCGACAAGATCGAAGTCATCCCGAACTTCATTGATGCCGCCTTCGTCGCGCCCCACCCGCGCTGCAACGAGTTCAGCCGCGCGCAGAACTGGGACGACAAGTTCGTCGCCCTGTTCGCCGGCAACGTCGGCATGTCGCAGGGCCTGGATACCGTTTTGGAGGCCGCCGCCCTGCTGCGGCACGTCCCCAACCTGCTGTTCGCGATCGTCGGCAACGGCGCCTCCAAGCCCGCCCTCGTCGAGCAGGTCAAGGCGCTGGGCCTGACCAACGTCGAGTTCCTGCCCTATCAGTCTTACGATCAAGTGCCGCTGCTGTACTCGGCGGCCGACGTCGGCCTGATCCCGCTGCGCCGGGGCTTCACCAACGACTCGGTACCAAGTAAGCTGTTCACTATCATGGGCGTCGCCCGCCCAATGATCGCGGGCGTGGACGCCCACAGCGAGACCGCCCAGGTCATCGCCGAGTCGGGCTGCGGCCTGCGCGTTGAGCCGGAAGACGCCCGCGCCCTGGCCGACTCGGTGCAGGTGCTCTATAAGGACCGCAATCGCTGCGCCGAAATGGGGCGGCGGGGCCGCCTGCACGTCGAGGCACACTACACCCGCGTCAGCGTCGCGCGCCAGTACGAGGCTATCTTCGAGAAGCTGATGCCCGGCAGCGGGGCGTCCCCGTCCGTCGGTCGGCCGGGCACGGCGCCGTTATGAAGACCATCACGAAAGCGGCGGCAATAGCGGCGGCAGCCTCCCTGCTGCTCATCGCCGGCTTTGCCCGCGCCTCATCGCCTGAAGACCTCGTCCCTGCCGGGTCAGGTCTCTATGACGCCGTCGCCCTGCTGGCCGCGAAGCACGTCACCCCGCCCGGCTCGCCCGACGCGACTCGGCTCCAGGGCATCACCGCCCGCCTCTACACGCGCCACGAACTTGCCGACATCGTGCGTCCCATCACCAACACCCCCGCCGACCCGCGCGCCGCCGCCGCCCTCGCCTTCTGCCGCTCCCTGCTCGCGCCCGAGCTTGGCCGCCCCAACGAGCCGTACCCCGCCTCTACCGACACCCCCGTCGTCACCGGCTTCG
>JANOOM010000552.1:0-11832 GCA_031421335.1 Armatimonadota bacterium | reverse complement strand
TAACAGGACAGCCCCCATTCATCCCACTAAACCTCTCAACAACCCTCTCACCCCGCCCTCCCGTTTCGGGAGGGTCGGCGCTTGCGCCGGGGTGGGTTCCTCGGGTATAATAACTGTTAATAATCTCCATCAAACGGTAGACACTGGCAGTATGTTCACGTTAAACGACATGCAGCGCGCCCGGCTCGCGGCGATCCGCGCCGGCCACGATGAGGGCGAACGGCGCTTCGATTTCTGGACTCGGCGCGAGGCGCAGTCGCGGGCGGCGCTCGCCTTCGGCGGTATCCTGGCCGGGAGCGGGCTGCGCGGCGGGCGGACGCTGACCGAGGAAGAACGGGTGCGGCTCCTGAAAGCCGCCTCGGAACTTGGTCCCAACGGCAACCTGTCACGGCGGCTATATGGAGCCGACCCCAAAGACTTTGACGACCGCCTGCGCCGCCTCCTGTTCGGCGGCGAGGCTCTGCTGGATCGCCTGCGCCTGTTCCTCGGGGCGCGTGGCACGGGGGCGCAGACGGCTTCGAGCCTGCTCTGCGCCTTCGACCCCGACGCTTTCCCCCTGATCACGCGGCCCGCCCTGCGGCGCCTCGGCCTGACGCCCGAGCAGAAGCGCGAGGCGCTGGCCGAGGCTGCCGGTTTATATGGATTCGCACTGCCTGAGTCGGGGCCGGCAGACGCGGCGCAGACTTTGCTGGCCTTATTTCCCATCTACGCACAGATCCGCGAAGCGCTGGGGCTTGCGACTTATCCAGAAGTAGATGAGGCCCTGCGGTCGGATATCTCCGCCATCGTCACGGCGGCGCCTGCCGCCGCCGGGGTGCGGGAACCGGGCGCGGGGTATAACGCGGGCAGCCCGCCAGCACTGACTGAGACGGCACTGCTGACGGCTTTGGAAGAATACGCGCTGGGGCAGGGCTTTTCTTTCCCCGCGTTCCGCCTGCGCTCCTACTACGTTGCGCTCAAGACCAAGCCGTTTGCTATCCTTTCAGGCGTGTCGGGGACGGGCAAGACGCGGCTGGCCGAGCTGTTCGCCGAGGCGATGACGGGGCACCACGCTGGGCAATTCCGGCTGCTGCCGGTTCGGCCCGACTGGAACGACTCGGCCGCCCTGTTTGGCTACCACAATTTGCTCGCGAACCGCTATGTTTCCACGCCGTTTTTGGAGATCGCCCGTCGGGCCGCTTTGCCGGAAAACCGGCAGCGGGCGTTTTTCGTCTGCCTGGACGAGATGAACCTGGCGCGCGTCGAGCACTATCTGGCGGATTATCTGTCGGCGCTCGAATCGCGTGGGCACCGCATCCCCCTGCATGAAGACGTGCCCGATCTGGTGCTGCCGCCGAACCTGTTCGTCACGGGCACGGTCAACGTGGACGAGACCACGCACGGCTTCTCGCGCAAGGTGCTGGACCGGGCGAACACGCTGGACTTCGACGAGCCGCCGGTCTTGGACGCGGCACTGGGCGGCAAGGGGAGCGCGCGGCTCGATGAGGACCTGGGGGCGTCCCCGGCGGCTCGGCAGGTGCTGTTCCTGAACGCACGGGCCGTCACTGTGGGCCGGGCGCGGGAGCGACTGGCGCGGCTCGATGCCGCCTTCCCCGAGCGCGCGCTGGCCGCGCTCCAAGCGGTCAACGACCTGCTTTATCCGCAGCGCCTGCACTTCGCTTACCGAGTTCGGGACGACGTTTTGATGTTCCTCGCCAACAGCTTCGACGGGGAAACGGGCGCGGGCCTGCTGCTGCCGGAGCCTGGGGAAAACTTCCTGCTGGCCTTGGATTTGCAGATGACCCAGAAGGTCTTGCCGAAGATTGACGGGCCGAGTGAGGCTCTGGCCACGCTGATGGGACAGATTCAGGACTGGGCGGAGGCGGGCGGGCTGCGGCACACGGCGTCGAAGGTGACCCGGATGCGCGTCCACGGTGAGGAGACGGGGTATGTCCGGTTCCACGAGTAGGGAAAACCGGGCGCGATAAATCGCACCCCTACACAGGCCGGAGCAGAAAACATGGCAGCAGCTACAAATGATGCCGGACCAACCGACTGGCGGCGGATGCTGACCCCGGGGGAGCGGGCGCGGATGCTGGACGACATCGCCCGCGTGTCGCTTGCGGCGGGGGCGCGGCTGTTCCCCGGTCAGCCGTGGCAGGATTTGGATGTTGCGGCAAGATCAGTCGCCGCCCGCAAGTCGCCCGTGGAACGGCTGGGGTTCATCGAGCGCGTGCTGCCGATCTTGGCACAGGCGGCGGCGCAGATCGGGCGGGACCCTCTTGGCGTGACGTCGGTCGAGGCGCGGCCCGTCAGCCCCACCCGCGCTCGGCGCGTCACGACGTCGGCGGTGCTGCGGGCAGCCCGGCGTGGGCCGGATTTGCGCTCTTTAGAGGAGACCATTTCGGTCGTCTCGTTCGACACGGCCGAGAACCGGGGCGTGAAGTCTTTCCTGCGGCTGCTGGAACAGGACTGCGCGGCCATCGGGCGCATCGCCGAAGCGGAAGAAGAGGAAGAGGCGGCGGGCCGGGCCGAAGACTGCGGGCGGCGCGGGCGCGGACTGCTGCGGGCGCCCTGGTGGGAGGAGGTCGCGGCGGACGGGGCGGCCTGGTGCCGGCCGCCGACGCGGCGGGCGGCGGGGCGGGCCGAGTATGCCGCCGTGTACCGGGAGATGAGCCGCTACCGGACGGGGTTCGGGTTCGACTGGGGCCACCCCTGGCTCTCACTGCCACAGCGCGATTCGTGGAGACTCTATGAGACCTGGTGTTTGTTCGTCGTGCTGGACGCCCTGAGCGCGTTAGGGTGGGTGCCGATCGGCGGGCTGGGAAGCGGCACGGCAGAGTTGTTCGCCGTCCGCGACGGGCGCCTGACGTTTACGCTGGCGACAGGCAAAGCGGGGCGAGTCGCGCTCCGCTCACCGGACGGCGGGCGGCTGTCGCTGACCTATAACCGGACTTTCGGCGAGGGCAAGCACTCGCTGACGCATACGATGATGCCGGATATTACTCTGGCCTGCGGCGACACGCTCTGGGTGTTGGACGCCAAGTTCAAGCCTTACCTGCTGCCCGGCGAGGAGGGCGAGGACATCAACCAGATGCATGCCTACCGGGACGGCATCGTGGACGAGGCGGGGCGGCGGGTGGTAGCCCACGCCTGGTGCCTTTATGCGGGATCGGCGGACGCGCCGAATCGCGGCCACCTGACTTATGGGCGGTCGGAGGAGGCGGCCATCGGCGCCCTGTGCCTGCGGCCCGGCGATGCGGGGACGTTTACGGCTCTGTGCGGCCTGCTGGCGGGGTGGCTTGGAGGAGCGGCAGGGACGCCAGCGCAGCCAGCGTTTCCAGGAACTTGACCTGGGCGACGGGGAACGGGGCATCGCCTGCCGCGTAGACTGTCAGTGCTCCTTGCCCCGCCGTCAGCGGCACAGAAGCGATGGAGTGGCGGCCGGACTGACCGGCAAAGGCCCGCCAGACACCTGCCTCGAAGGCAGGATTCGCGCGGCCGAGGCGCTGGACTGTCTTGCTCTTCTTGACGGCTTCGCGTGTCGCGTCTCCGATGAGTTTGGCGTCGTTCGCTGCGTGGCGGTCTGGGAACAAGAGCGCGTCCCGATAAGCCGTGCCGGCGAGGCGCAGATGGTCCCCGTCCTTCAAGGCTAGTGTGCAGACCTCGGCCCCGGTCAGGCGGCAGACCTCGCCGCCGATCAGGTCCGCCAGCATGTCTGCTGCGATTTGCTCCGTGAGCGCCTTAACGACACCCTGCAAAGCCTCCACTTGCGCGACTAGGGAGGTGGCCTGCGCCCCCTGGCGCGGACCCGACTGAGCGAGGGCGACGAGGGAAGCCAGTTGGCCCAGCGCTTCCCGCGTGTCGGCATCGGGGGGAGCTTCGGGGCAGGTGACGGAAAGGTGGCCGACAGCGACGCCGCCAAGTAGAAGCGGGACGGCGTAGGCAGGCCCCTCTAAGTCGTCACCAGTGGCAGGCTCACGCGCGACATACACGGACCAGAGCAGCGGTGAAGAGGCGTCGAAGGGGAAGGCAAGAGGCTGTGATTGCCGCTGCGACTTGGGCCGCTTGGGGCGATCATCGGGGGCGGAGGCGAGCCGCGTCAACCGCTTGGCGTCGCTGTCGTAGGAATAGAGCCGCGCCCGCGCGTCGGGCAGGCCGTCCAAGAGGGCGAGCGCGCTTTCGACCGTGGTTTGCGCGGTTTCGTCGGCACTCAGGGCGGCGCTGAGGCGGCGGCAGAGGGCGCGCAGGATCTCGCTGCGCTTGTGCGCCTTTGCTTCCCGCGCCCGGCCTTCGCTGACTTCGGTCCTGTCGCGGGCGGTCAGAACGGCCCCGGCGCCGTTCGGGAGCGGCCCGGCCTTGATCTCCAGGGCACGGGCCTTGCCTTTAATGGGCGGCAGCAAGTAGCTCGCGCTTTCCGTCGCCGTGCCAGTCCGGAGGGCGCGCGTCAGGGGCGATTGACCGGGCGGCACGGGCTGGTCGTTGGAATAACGCAGGCGGGCCAGGCCCACACCGCTCGGCCCGAACAGTTGCTGCGCGGCGGCATTCGCGCCCGTCACAGCGCCCGAGGCGTTGCAGGTGAGTACGGCATCGCTGACGAGGTCGAAGAGCGGGTCGAGGCCAGCGGGCCGGAGCACAGGGCGTGGACGCCACACCCCCAAAGCAGTCAGGGCGCGGAGCAGCAAGCCGAACCAGGATACGGGTCGCTTGAACATAGGGGGATTGTACCCGGCCCTCGACCTATAAAGACGAGGAGCCACGCGCCTTTCGGCGCGTGGCTCTGTTCGCGGGAGGCGTTCAGCTCATTCAGTGCGGATGGTGGCTTCCAGGACGGTCTCGGCCATGTAGATCGGGGCGCGGACGCGCAGGGCGAGCGCAATGGCGTCGGAGGGGCGGGCGTCTATCTCCATGGTCTCGCCGCCGGCCTTGACCAGCCCGATCTTGGCATAAAACGTCTCGTTCCACAGGTCGTCAATGACGACGCGCTCGATGGTGGCTTCCAAGCGGTCCAGCATCAGCCGGATCAGGTCATGGGTGAACGGGCGGTCCGGGGCGTCGCCTTCTAAAGCGAGCGAGATGGCCCACGCCTCGAACTGACCGACAAAGATAGGGACGCGGCGGCCCCGGTTGTCGCGCAGCAGGACAAAGTGGTTGGCGATTGTGCCCTGGTCCTGATGGGCGTAGACGCCCATGACCTTGACTTCCTTCTCGTTGAGGGAGCGCGGAGCGCGGTTCTCATTTTCCGCGCCGGACGACCCGGCCTCGCCGGCGGCTTCGCTCTGCCGCCGCAGCGAAGAAAGGCCGTCGGGATCGGCCTCCTGGGGCCGCCAATCATCGTCGAACAGTTTGTCGAAATCGCCTGGCACCGTTTCCTCGATTCCTCTGCCTAATCGTTGATATTCTTAATCTTCACGCCTTCCGGTCTTGCTGATGACCTTCAGGAATTCTTTGTTGCTCTTGCTGTTGTTGAGCCGATCTATCAACAGCTCAGTGGCCTCGACCGTTCCCAGACCCGCGAGGACGCGGTGGAGCTGGTAGACGGCTTTGAGACTGTCTTCGTCGTAGAGCAGCTCTTCTTTGCGCGTGCTGGACTCCTTGACATTGATGGCCGGGAAGATACGCCGGTTGGCGATCTCGCGGTCGAGCTTCAGTTCGGAGTTGCCGGTTCCCTTGAACTCCTCGAAAATGATGTCGTCCATGCGCGACCCGGTTTCGACGAGGGCGGTAGCGATGATGGTAAGGCTGCCGCCGTTTTCTATATTACGGGCGGCGCCGAAGAATCGTTTCGGGCGGTAGATGGCGGCCGGGTCCAGGCCTCCCTGGAGGGTGCGGCCGGACGGGGTGACGGTGAGGTTCGAGGCGCGCGAAAGCCGGGTAAGGCTGTCGAGCAGGACGACCACGTCTTTGCCGGCCTCGACCAGACGTTTGGCCTTTTCCAAGACCATGTCGGCGACGCGCATGTGGTTCTCGGGCAGCTCGTCGAAGGTGGAGGAGACAACCTCCCCGTTGACGGATCGGCGGATGTCGGTGACTTCCTCGGGGCGTTCGTCAATCAGCAGCACGACCAGATGCACCTCCGGGTGGTTGGTGGTGATGGAGTTGGCGATGGACTTCAGGACGGTGGTCTTACCGGCCTTCGGCGGGGCGACGACGATGGCGCGCTGGCCCTTGCCGATGGGGGCGATGAGATCAATGACGCGGGCGGTCAGGTTCTTGGCGTCGGTCTCCAGGATGAAGCGCTCTTCTGGGTAGATCGGGACGAGGTCGTCGAAGTTCGCCCGGCTGCGGGCCTGGTCAGGGGAGGCGCTGTTGACGGATTCGACGCGCAGCAGGCCGTAATACTTCTCGGTGTCTTTTGGCGGGCGGACTTGTCCGGTGACGGTGTCGCCGGTCTTGAGGTTGAAGCGCTTGATCTGGGCCTGAGCGACGTAGATGTCCTGGCTGCCGGGGTCGAAGTTGTTCTGGCGCAGGAACCCCCACCCTTCCGGCAGGATCTCCAAAACACCGGACTTGGTGAGTGCGCCGTCGGCATCCGCCTCGGAGGCCATCGGCTCCCGCGCCTCCATCGGCTCCCGCGCGGCCTCTCGGGTTTCCCTGTGTTCACGCGGCGCTCTCGCCGGGTCCCGCGCGCCGTCCCGCGCGCCGTCCTGTTTGTTCGGGTCCTGGGAGGCTTGAGAAGATTGCTGGGAAGATTGGGTGGCGCGTGCGCCGTCCTTGCCGTTGCGGGGCGGACGCGGCGTCAGCGGGGGAATTGGGTTATCCACTTTCGGGGTCTCAGCCTTCGGGGTCTCAGCCTTCAGGGCCTCAGCTTTCGGGGTCTCAGCCTTCAGGGTGTCGGCCGGAGGAGCGTCAGCCTGCGAGGGGCGCGGCGTCCTTGTCTCGGAGTCGTCTTGTGCCATTGTGCTATGTGGTTACCTTTGGTAATCGGAGTGGATGATGCCGGAAGAATAAGAGACGGAAGGATAGTCCTGGAAAATGGTGGCTGGTCGAGGTGTCCGGCGGCGGGGATCGTGAAGCGCCTGAGAATGATAGTTCGCGGGCGAAAAGGGATAATGGCGGGCCGGGGCGCGGAAAAGCGCCGACCAGCCCCGGTAAACCTGAAGTAAGCCAGTTCCTACGCCATTATACCACAGGCGGGATGGAAACAAACACCGATTTTTTTGCGTACTCCTACCCACCGCCATAGATCTCGGGCTTCAAGACGCCGATATAGGGTAGGTTGCGGTACTTGCCGGCGTAGTCCAGACCATAGCCGACCACGAAGCGGTCCTCGATATTGAAGCCAAAGTAGTCCACGGGGACATCCATTCGTCGGCGCGAGGGCTTGTCCAGCAGGGTGCAGATCTTCACCGAGGCGGCCCGGCGCGACCGCAGGTTTTCCAATAGGTAGGACAGCCGTAAGGTCAGACCGGTGTCCACGATGTCCTCGATGACCAGGACGTGCTTGCTTTCGACGCTCTCGTCCAAGTCCTTCAGGATACGCACGACGCCTGACGATTTAGTGTCGGCTCCATAGGACGAGACGGCGACGAAGTCGTAGGAAAGCGGCAGGGTGATCTGCCGGACGAGGTCCGCCAGGAAGATGTTCGCGCCCTTCAGAATGCAGACCAGCATCAGCTCCTTGCCGGCATAGTCCAGGGAGATCTGTGCCCCCATCTCGGCAACACGCCGGGCGATCTCTTGTTCACTCAGGAGGATCTGCTCGACGTCCTCCCCCATCTCCATCTCAACGCTTGCCATAAATCTCCAGCCCCTCCCGACCGACGCCCGACAGGCGCAGCCGTATTAGAAAATCGCTCAGTGCCGCCCGGTTCGGCACTGCCTCGGGCAACGGGGACGACTCGCGCGCCCGGCCTAGCTGCTCGAACAGCTCCATGATGGGGCGGGTGTGTACCCCATCGTCGCCCTCGACGTCGGCCTGCTCGCGCGTTTTCATCCCCAGCAGCGGGGCGAGGTCCAGTCCGAACCGCTCGTTCAGCCGGTGCAGATTTGCCTCGACGACACCCTCGTCCATCAGCACGATGCCGGTCATCAGGACGCGGTACAAGTAGAGCAGCCGCTTGACTGTCTTACCCGCCCCCAGTTTCTCTGACACTTTTGATAGTCGCACCACTCGCCCCTTGCGAAGCCGGCGTAGTGGTGGTACAGCTTTCTGCTCAGTCCCGCCCGCGCCAGCGACGCGAGTTCTTCATGCGCGGGCGAGGTCAGGACGACGAGCGGCGACAGGATCTGCTCGAAAACGTACCCGCTCGGCTTGACCAGGAGGCGCAAATACTTGGCAGCCTCATGGCCGACCATTTCGACCTTGACACCGCCGACAAGCCCCTTTCGGCTCCAGCGTCTCGCGCGGCGCGTCCGGGCCGGGGACGTTGTCTTCGGCGTACCGGCGCAGGGCGGCGTAGTCTAAATCAAGCGCGCTCAAATCTTTTGTGTTCTCTGATGTCGGTTGAACAGCCACCGAAAAATACCGAGAAAATTGACTAGCATGAGAACACCTGACACTAGAGAAAGCCAGCGCAAGACCAACCAGGCAGCCCAAGCGTTCTGAATAACCGCTAGCAATAGCATGGTCAGCAGAATCTATCGCAGCACCTGGCAGCAGGCGGGGGGCCAGTAGCAGGCGACAGCGCGGCCGATGATGTCCCGCCGAGGCAGGTCACCCCAGTAGCGGCTGTCATCGGACACGTCGCGGTTGTCTCCCATCACGAAATACTGACCCGACGGGACAGCATGGGCGGTCATGTCCCCGTGCGCGGCGAAGGTCTTGTATGTCTCCGCAAGGAGATTGCCGTTGATGGAGACCCGCCCGTCCCGGATGGCGACGGTCTCGCCGGGCAGGCCGACGACGCGCTTGACGTAGACCTGCCGGGTGTCCTTCGGGTAGTCGAAGATCACGATGTCGCCGCGCCGAGGCGGGGCCAGATGATAAACGAACTTGTTCGCCAGGACTCGCTCGCCGGTATAAAGATGCGGCTGCATGCAGTCGCCCGCGACGCAGAAGCCCTGCATGACGAACAGCGTGACGGCGACGGCTAGCAGGAACCCGAGCAGGGCCTGCTCCCAGCGCGAGACGGCGGCCGAGCGCCCGGGGCGCGTCCTGCCGAAGTGTTGTATCAGACGGGCGATGGGCGGTGATGTCATGCCGCTCTTCTGTGCATAAAGCCTGCCAACAGGGGCGGGCGCCGATAGGAGGCATTATACCCCCGATTTGATGCCTACTTCACCGGCTTCAGTTCCAGGGCGTCCAGGCCGAACAAGGTGTTCGTAGCGGCATCGTTCCTGCCGTGGACGGTGACGACGAGCAGGCTGGGGCCGGCGGGCAGGATGACGCGGCCCAGAGAAACCGGGCCGCTGGCGGCCACGCCGTCGTGGTAGGCGTCGTAGACGCCGCCGACAGCCTCGCCGTTGAGTGTGAACGTGAACTGGCCGTAATCGGCGGCTCGGGTGAAGTAAGCGACGAGGTCATAAGCGCCAGGGCGGGGCGGGAGGGTCAGCGCCAGCGTATCGCCGATCTTATCGCCCGTCCACCAGAGCTGGCTATCGCCGCTCCAGGCGGCTGGGTAGCCGCTCATGTCCTGGGCCTGGACTTTGCCGGCCGTAGCCTGCGCCCCGGCGACAAGCGATTCGCCCTCGATTGGGTCTTTGAGCGTCAGGACGTGGGCGGCCCTGGGGTTGTGGGGCGGCCCAAGAAGGGCGGCCCGAGGGGTCCGGGACCAGGGCTGGGTCGGCCCCGAGCTGTACCAGTAGGCGACGGACGAATAGTAAGTGTCCGGGGCATCGTTCGCGCCCCCGTGCTCGATCCGGGCGTCCAGGGAGTGCTGGAAAACGGGGGCGTCGTTTAGGAACCAGCGGTAGGCACTGATACGGCCTGTCCCGCCGCTCTGGTCTTTGACAAGGGCGCCGTTGACGGGGAGGGCATTCGGGCCGCCGCTGAAGTACCAGCCGCTGTTGAAGCAGTCCTCGGTGCCGGTGCAGTTCCAGGGGGCGACGACGGTGGTCGGGGTCCTGCCCGCGACGTCGGATTGGGCGTCAACGCGGAACTGATCGTCGCCCTCCAGGAAGCCGAGGCTGCGCGCGCCGGCCATCGTCTGGACGATGCCGACGAAGTGGCCGCGCTGCCCGCGCGCCCTAGCCCAGACGTGGGGCAGGCCACGCCGCGTGACCTCCTGGGACCAGAAGGCGTGGAAGTAGCCGGTGTCGGCGGGATGGAACGGTTCGCGCGCCATGCCGACGCTCCAGACGACACCCAGCTTGGTGCCCACACCGTTTTCGAGGGTGAAGCGAGCGGAGTGCGCGAACGGCATGGGGAATCGCGCGGTCATGGTCCCGGCCTCGCTCTGGCTCAGGAGCAGGGAGGTGAAGGGACGATGTCCATAGCCGCTGCCGAAGAAGTCGGCGACGGGTGCCTCGATGTCGGGGGTCGCGTGGCCGTCGAAATAGCCGCGCAGGACCAGCCGGCGCAGGTCGGCGGCCCGCGGGACGGCGAGGCCCAAGGATCGGACCGTCCCTGGCCCCCGGTAGACACCCACCGTCTGTGTCCGGCCCGCGCCCAGCGTCACCGCCCGTGCGCTGCCCGTCGGGGGGCCGTTCCCCGGTGCTGACCACGCGCGGGCAGCGGCCAAGAGCGCGGCCTGATCGGCGGCGGCCAGCGGCAGGGCGAATGGACGCACGGCGGTGTGCGGGGCGAACGCGAGCGAGTTCACCTGGTAGTATAGCCCGCGCGGGCCGTCCACGGTGATGCGGCAGTGCTTGGCGTAGAGGATGGGCAGGTAGCAATAGAAGCCGCCCGACGATGCTTGAGTCAGCGGCGGTGCGAAGGCGATTGACAGGGCGGGCAGAGAGCCGTCGAACAGCTTCGCGAAGGAGACGTCAATGACAGGCGCGGCAATGTCGTCAATATAAATCTTGAGTCGCCCGTTCGGGTTGGCGGACCACAGCCGGACGACGGCGCCCGGCCCGGCGAGGTCGGCGAGGGTGGCCGTCGTGCCGGAAACGGCGAGGAAGTTCTGGGCATCGCCGTTGCCGCCGGTGCGGTCATAGGAGGACTGGAGGTTCGAGGCCCAGTCGCGCAGGCGGGGCAACTGCGACAGATCGGTCTCGCGGCGCAGCAGCGTGTCCACGCCGACGGGGGTGGGCGTGGTGGCAGGTGCGGGCTGGGCGGGCAGTGCGGCCAGGAGGAGAGGGAGCAGCCCGAAGGCCGCGATCCGATTTCGCATGACAGGGTCTTTCGGGGTGAGATCACGGAGCAAGGTCGGAGCGCTATGTTGGGCTGGTTGTCGGGGTGGAACGTGCAGCGAAATGAAAAGACAAGGGAAGAGACCATGAGGGTAGGAACAAGCCCCACCCCCACGGAGCGCTGGTGCAGGCCCCTGGCGGGGGCGGAGAGGCTACAACAGCTCGCTCAGGTCGGCGTCACCGATGGGGACGCCGCAGACTTTGCGCTTGATGCGGGCGAGGGCGTTGTCGACACTTTTGGTCTTGCAGCGCAGCTCGGAGGCAATCTCGCGGTAGGACTTGCCGAGTTGGTAGCCGGACAGGACGTGCCACTCGAAGTCGGAGAGCATCTGCTGCAAGGTCTCGTGGAGGATCTTGGTGTCCTCGTTCCGGAGCACCATGTCTTCAGGGTCGGCGCCGTCGAGGTTTGGGAGGATGTCGGAGAGGTTCCAGTCGGTGGTCGGGTCTTCGGAGGGGCTTTCAAGCGACAGCGACTGGTTCAGGGGCATCTGCTTCTGCCGGGTGGCCGTCTTGATGGCGGTGATGATGTGGCGGGTGATGCAGACCTTGGCGAAGGCGGGAAAGGAGATGGCCTTGTCGGCCCGGAAGTCTATGATTGCCTGCCAAAGCCCGATCTGG
>JANOOM010000551.1:0-3846 GCA_031421335.1 Armatimonadota bacterium | reverse complement strand
GTCGGCGTTCAGGGTGCGCGTCTCGGTGGGTGAGGTGAAAACGACGACCCGCTGCTGTTCGGGAAAGATGTGCTGCACCTGCTCCGCCCCGGCCTCGAAGTGTTCGCGCACCTTGCGGGCCATGTCCGCCCGTTCCTCCGAGGGCGAGATCATTTCTACGCATAAGTCTGGGGCCACGTCACCGAAAGCATCAGGCACTCTGCCGCCAGGCAGTCGCGCCTTGCGCGTGAATGATATGTCAGGAACGCGGATGTTGCCGTCACCCATGCGGAAGCCGGCCTGGCCAGTAGAAACCCCGCCTTGGCCCAGCATGAACGGCCCGAGACGCATGAGCAGCCGGAAACTGATCTGGTCATGTGAAGATCGTGTCGGCACTTCCTTGAGCCTCCCATCCACAAGCTCAAACTTGTGGAACTCCTTGAAGCCGTCTTTCGGCAGGCGCATGAACTCGTCTTCCGTCATGCGCGTCCCTGAACTGATCTCCGCTTCCGCAATCGCCATCGGGGGTTCCTCCTGACTCTGTGGCCTCATTATACCCGGTCAGGACGGGGCGGCGGGGTATACTATGTGAAATGATTATCCTCTTCAGCGGCTCCATCAACTCCGGCAAGACGACCCCCGCGAAGCACCTCATTCGGACGCTGCCGCGCACGGCGCACGTCGAGGTGGATGACCTGCGCGAGTTCATCCGGTTCATGCCGCTGGAAGAGTCCATCCCGTTGAACCTAGCGAACGCCGTCGCCGTCACGCGCAACTTCGCCGCCTACGGGCTGAACGTCGTCCTCAGCTACTCCTTGCCACAGGACGACTACGAGTACTTAATGCGTGAGCGAACACCGCTGGGTGTGCTGACCCGCTGCGTTACGCTGAACCCGGACCTCGCCGCCGCACTGACCGACCGGGGGACGCGTGCCCTGACGGAGTGGGAGCTGAAGCGCGTCCCATATCACTACGAGACGGGCATCAACAGCCCGCCGTTCGGTGTCGTCATTGACAACACGCGCCAGATGCCCGAGGAGACGACGCGGCAGATTCTAGAGCATGTGAAGGAGTAATAGCCCATGCTGTCAAATGAACTCACCGTCGCCCTGAAAGAGTGGGCGGTCGTCCAAAGATCGCTGCTGGAAGGGCACCAGATCCTCCTGCTTCGCAAGGGCGGGCTGATCGAGGAGAGCGGCGACTTCGACCTGCGGGCCGCACAGTTCCTGCTGTACCCCACCTACGCGCACGAGACCGAGCGGGCGGGAGATTTGCAGCCGTGCTTCGGGCAGTGGCTCGGGGAGGAGGAGGCGCGCAGAATAGGGCCGACCGAGATACGGATCGAGGCCGCCGCCGAGGTCAGCGATGTGGTACGCGTGGACGACCGCGCGAGGCTGCTGAACCTCGCCCCGCAGCACATCTGGAGTCCGCAGTTTATCCATGGGCGCTATGACTGGGAACCCTACAAGCCCGTCTTCGTGCTGCTGCTGCGGGCGTACCGGCTGGCCGCGCCGGTCGTGCGGCCCGTCCTGACCCAGTACGGCGGCTGCCGGTCGTGGGTCGAGATGGCCGAGCCGGTCTCGACGGTAGGGGCAGTCCCCGCCGTCTCGGACGAGCGCTACGAGCGCCGCCGCGCTTTGACACTGCGGCTTTTACAAGGAGATTAAAAAATGGCAGTCTGCGAATTCCACCTGGATCAAGGCAACGTGCTGGAAAAGATGATCTCGTTCACGGCGATCGTGCCCGAGGGTAAGGCCGGGCCGTTCCCTGTCCTCTACCTGCTGCACGGCCTGTCCGACGACCACACCGCCTGGACCCGGCGGTCAAGTATCGAGCGGTACGTCGTGGGCCTGCCACTGATCGTCGTCATGCCCAACGGCGAGCGCGGCTTCTACACCGACGCCAAAGACCGACCCAAGGCCGCCTTCGAGACGAACATCGTCCGCGACATCGTCGGCTTCGTGGACCAGACCTTCCAGACTGTCCCCACGCGCGAGGGCCGCGTGGTCGCCGGGCTGTCCATGGGCGGCTACGGGGCGGTCAAGCTGGCCCTCAAGTACCCGGACCTGTTCTGCGCCGCCGTCAGCCACTCCGGCGTGGTCGGCTTCGCCCGACGGGACTTCGCCGCGGACGGTGACTGGGGCCGCGAGTGGACGCCCGTCTTCGGTCCCGACCCGGCGGGTGGCCCGGACGACCCGTTCGCCCTGGCGGAGACCATTGACCGGGCGAAGCTGCCTGCCCTGCGGATTGACTGCGGCGTGGACGATTTTCTGATCGAGGAGAACCGCGCCTTCGACGCGCACCTGACGGCTCTCGGCATTCCGCACGAGTACGAAGAGCACGCGGGCGGGCACGAATGGGAATACTGGGACGCGCATGTTCAGGAGACCGTCGCCTTCTTCAAGCGCGTCCTGAAGCTGGGAGAAGAGGACCTGCAGGCGAGGGAGCCGGAATGACGGGCTAGGGCTTGACGGCCCGGATGAATGCCCCCATGATCCTGCCATCCAGGGCGGCCTTTTCCTCAGCAGGCAGGGCGGCGATGGCGTCGGCGGCGCAGGCGGAGCCTTCCAGGTCGGAGAACAGGTAGCGGCGGGTCGGCTCGACGCCGGCCTCCTCGAAGCCTGCCCTGGCAAGCCGCGCCAGGTAGTCCGAGACTTCTAAAGCGCCGGCCACGCAGCCTACATAGGATTCCATGTCCGCGCGCACGGCGTCGGGCAGATCCCCCTCCACCACCACATCGGAGACGGCGAACCGGCCTCCCGGCCGGAGCACGCGGAACGCCTCGCGCAGAACGGCGTCCTTGTCGGCGGACAGGTTAATGACGCAGTTGGAGATCACCACGTCTACTGAAGCATCGGGCAGTGGGATCGCCTCGATGTGGCCTTTGAGGAACGTGACGTTGGACGCGCCCGCCTCGCTCTTGTTTTTCTCGGCCAGGGCCAGCATCTCGTCGGTCATGTCCAGGCCGAAGGCCCAGCCGCCGGGCGAGACGCGCCGGGCCGACAGCAGGACGTCTATCCCGCCGCCACTGCCGAGGTCCAGCACGGTCTCGCCCGGCATCAGCGTCGCTAGGGCCGTCGGGTTGCCGCATCCGAGCGATGCCAGCAGGGCCGCCTCCGGGATCAGGTCGGCCTCCGCCTGATCGTACAAGCCCCCGGTGATCGTGTCGCCCCCGCAGCAGGAGTCGGCGGCCCCGCCGCCCGCGTTGCCGCCGCAGCAAGCCGCGCCCTGGCCGCTCAACACCGTCAGGGCCGCCTCGCCGTATTTGCGGCGCACGACCTCGCGCACATCGCCCCGCTCCATCAAGTTTGTCCCAGCCATCGTTTGTATCTCTTTCTAGTTTGAGCAGCAGTCGCTACGGTCCGGCTCGCTGAAGAAGGCCCCTAATGCGGCCACGGCGTCTCGATTGATGCTGCACACCATGTTCTTACCACGCCGCTCGACCGCCACCAGGCCCGCCAGCCGGAGTTCCTTGATGTGGAAGGAGACCGCCGACGTGATCCTGTCCGCGCCGGTCACGCGGCAGCACACCTCGCCCACTGTCGGCCCGTCCACCGGCCGCACCGCGCCGGTCTCCTCCACGGCCACTGGGGCTGTACAGCCCCGCAAAAAGTTAAAAATGGCGAGGCGCGTCGGGTCGCCCAGCGCCTTGAACATGACGGCTCGGGCGGCGTCGGTGTCTTCTTCTCTTTCCAGTATGAGCATATTGGTTAAACGTTTCTGTTATCGTTGAAATAATTATGGCGCACGGATGCCCGAATGTCAAGCCCTGGGACGGCATAAAACTGAGGGCCAAAAGAAAAGGGCGAACACAAGGTTCGCGCCCTACGTCCCCTCCGATTGCCCGTAGGGGCGAACCTTGTGTTC
>JANOOM010000550.1:0-4445 GCA_031421335.1 Armatimonadota bacterium | reverse complement strand
TGGGCCGACTCGCCGGCGGCGCGGGCCTGGCACGCCCGCACCCGCTGTGGAAGATGCTGCTCCTGCTGCTGTCCCAGTTCAAAAGCCCGATCATTTTGATTCTGATCTTCGCCGCCCTGCTGTCGCTGTCCCTGCGCGACGCGACTGACGCCGTCATCATCCTCGCTATCGTTCTGGTCAGCGGCTTTTTGGGCTTCTGGCAGGAGCGCGGGGCGGCAGACGCCGTGCAGAAGCTGCTGGCCGTGGTCCAGATCAAGGCGACCTGCGAGCGCGATGGCAAACCCCTGGATGTCCACACGGATCAAGTCGTGCCAGGCGACATCGTCCTTCTCCACGCCGGAGATATTGTCCCCGCCGACTGCCTTCTCGTCGAGTCCAAAGACCTGTTCGTCAACGAGGCCGCTTTAACGGGCGAGACCTTCCCGGTCGAGAAGTCCCAAGCGACTCTGTCGGCTGACACGCCGCTCGCCAAGCGCACCAACAGCGTCTTCCTGGGCACCAGCGTCGTCAGCGGGACGGCGAAGGCCGTGGCGGCGCGGACGGGTCGCGCCACCGAGTTCGGTAAGGTCTCACAGACCCTGACACGCCGCCCGCCCGAGACCGGGTTCGAGTCGGGCATCCGCCACTTCGGCTATCTGCTGATGGAGGTGACGCTGCTGCTGGTCCTGGGCATCTTCGCCGCCAACGTCTACTTCCACCGACCCGTCTTGGAGTCCCTGCTGTTCTCGCTCGCCCTCGCCGTCGGCCTGACCCCGCAGCTCCTGCCCGCCATCATCAGCATCAACCTCGCCCACGGTGCCAAGCGCATGGCGGCGCAGAAGGTCATCGTCAAGCGGCTCGCCGCCATTGAGAACTTCGGCAGCATGGACGTCCTCTGCACCGACAAGACTGGGACGCTGACCGAGGGGACGGTCCACCTGCACTCGGCCCTGGACGTCTGCGGGGACGACAGCGCGAGGGTGCTGCTGTACGCCTTCCTGAACGCGAAGTTTCAGAGCGGCTACGAAAACCCCATTGACGCCGCCATCGTCGCCTTCAAGCCGCTCGACGTGTCAGGCTACACGAAGCTCGACGAGGAGCCGTATGACTTCGTCCGCAAGCGCCTGTCCGTGCTGGTCGCGCAGGGCGACAAACACCTGATGGTGACCAAGGGCGCCCTGGCGAACGTGCTGGAAATCTGCTCGGCGGTTGAAACGACGGAAGGAAAAGTCGCGCCGCTCGACCCGCTGCGCGCGCAGATCCAGGCCCAGTACGAAGCCTTCAGCGGCGCGGGCTACCGGACATTGGGCATCGCCTACCGCGACGCCGGGACGAAGACGACCATCGGCAAGGACCACGAAACGGGCATGACGTTTCTGGGCTTCCTGACCCTGTTCGACCCGCTCCAAGACGGCATCGTCCAATCCCTCCAGTCCCTGCGCGACCTTGGGGTCTCGCTGAAGCTGATCACCGGCGACAACGCCCTCGTCGCCGCCACCGTCAGCAAGGAGGCTGGGATGACTGACCCCAAGATCGTCACTGGCAGCGACTTGCGCGCGATGAGCACGGAAGCGCTGACGCAGCGCGCACCCACCGTGGACGTCTTCGCCGAGGTGGAGCCGAACCAAAAGGAGCGCATCATCCTGGCCCTCAAGCGGGCCGGCCACGTCGTCGGCTACATGGGGGACGGCATCAACGACGCCTCCGCCCTGCACGCCGCCGACGTCGGCATCTCGGTGGCGAACGCCGTGGACGTCGCCAAGGAGGCCGCCGACATCGTCCTCTTGGAGAAGAACCTGGACGTCCTGGCCGGCGGCGTCCGCGAGGGCCGGGTGACGTTCGCCAACACGCTGAAATACGTCTTCATGGCGACGAGCGCGAACTTCGGCAACATGTTCAGCATGGCCGGCGCATCGCTGTTCCTGCCGTTCCTGCCCCTCCTACCCAAGCAGATTCTGTTCTCGAACCTGATGACCGACTTCCCCGAAATGACCATCGCCACAGACAGCGTTGACCCGGAATCGGTGACGCGCCCACGCCGCTGGGACATCAAGTTCATCCGCCGCTTCATGATCGTTTTCGGCCTGGCGAACTCGGCTTGTGACTACCTCACTTTCGGCGTCCTGCTCTGGCTCATGCATGCCAACATCGCCCAGTTCCGGACGGGCTGGTTCGTCGAAAACGTCGTGACGGCTTCCTTGATCGTGCTGGTCATCCGCACCCGGAAGCGCTTCTACCTCAGCCGCCCCAGCACCCCACTCCTGCTGGCGACGTTGGCGATTGTCGCCCTGACATTGGTGCTGCCGTACACGCCGCTGGCGCGTTTGTTCGGCTTCGTGCCGCTGCCGCTCGTCTTCCTGCCGGTACTTGTGGGCATCATGGTCTTCTACATCGTCGTTGCCGAGGCGGCCAAGACGTTCTTTTACCGCCACGCGGCGGCATGAGGGCGGGACATGGTATTATCATGTTGCCACGGGGCTGAACCCCCGTGCTGTAGAAAAGCAACTCCCCGCCTGCGCGGGCAGAAGAGGGGGATGTGTAGGGGCGCTGCTTGCTGCGCCCTTCCTGCCCCGCGGCACCCCTGTTGTTCTTTTTCCATGATGGCACGGCAGAAGAGCGGAGGGCGGGGATTGGAAAGAGGGTGGGGGGACCCCGCCCCTACAGATCCGAATGGCGTAGGGGCGCGATTCATCACGCCCTCTTTCCGGCGGGACGCAACCGGGAGTGGAAGGCGCGATAAATCGCGCCCCTACGCCGTCCCAATCTTCGCCCGCGCAGGCGGGGGCTTGCACTTTTAGAGAACGGGGGTTCAGCCCCGTGGCGAACCGACCGCCGGAGGTACACCATGGTTCATGCGTTCCTGCTCTCGTTCGGCGTCGTCTGGGGCATCGTGATCTGCGTCCCGCTGTTCTCGCTCAAACTGGGAGGTAATAATGCCCTACTCATCTGACAGTTTTTGGGAAGCGTATCGCGTTCTTGTTGGGCGGCTCCTTCGCCCCCTCGGGAAATCTGGCGGTTATTCTGAGAAGAAGGTCTTGGATGCCGAACGGGCAACAGGTGGCCTGCGGAACCATTATCGTGCGCGAGGACGAAGGACCCGACTGGATCTGCTTCTACCTGCCGCTGGGGGCGCTGAACACCGCTTACGATGTGGGAGGTTATCCGTTCGGAGGCGGCTCGTCTTCCCGCCCCTGGCGGGAACCACTGGACGACTGGCTTGTGCGGATAGCCGCCGCTGTGTTTGTCGCTGCCCCGTTCCCGCTCGCGCTGATCGGGCATGAGGTGTCAGGTACGGATTATACTGACGAGGTACAAAAGACCGGAGTTCCTGAGGAACGCTGGGCCGGTATGTTGTGGCGCGAGGACGATCGACTCGTTTGGCACTCGCCCACCAAGTACGAGGCTTACTACACGTTTCCCCCCAACCCAGAACAAGCGACACCGGCGCAATCTTAACACAATCTTAACATTCCTCCCGCCCCTCTCTGGGTACTATCTGTGTATGTTCCTGCCCGTTCATCAGAACGGGGAAAGAGATGAAACCCATGACGATGACTGCACCTGTCCCCACTGATTCTCACAACTTCCGGGAAGAAGACACCGAGGCGCACGAGTTCGAGCCGGGGCCACTCAGCGCGGACGAGCTACGGAAGACGAACGCCTACTGGAGCGCGGCGAACTATCTGTCCATCGGGCAGATCTATCTGCTGGACAACCCGCTGCTGAAAGAGCCTTTGAAGCACGAACACGTCAAGCCGCGCCTTCTGGGGCACTGGGGGACGACGCCGGGGCTAAACTTCGTCTACGCCCATTTCAACCGGGTCATCAAGCGCGACGATCTCAACGTCATCTACGTCGCCGGGCCGGGGCATGGCGGGCCGGGCATGGTCGCCAACACTTACCTCGAAGGCACCTACAGCGAGACCTATTCGGACATCTCTCAGGACGAGGCCGGCATGAAGCGGCTGTTCCGGCAGTTCTCCTTCCCCGGCGGCATCCCCTCCCACGCCGCCCCGCAGACGCCCGGCTCGATCCACGAAGGCGGCGAACTCGGCTACTCGCTGTCCCACGCCTATGGTGCGGCCTTCGACAACCCGGACCTTCTGGTCTGCTGCGTCATCGGCGACGGCGAGGCCGAGACCGGGCCGCTGGCGACAAGCTGGCACTCCAACAAGTTTTTAGACCCGAAGCGCGACGGCGCGGTCCTGCCGATCCTGCATCTCAACGGCTACAAGATCGCCAACCCGACCATTCTGGCGCGTATCCCGCAGGAACAGCTGGAAAGCTTATTGGTCGGTTACGGCTACAAGCCGCATTTTGTCGTGGGCAGTGACCCCGAGAAGATGCATCAGCTCATGGCGCAGACCATGGACACCGTGCTGGCCGAGATCAAGGCCATCCAGAAGAACGCCCGCGAGGGCGGCGACCTGTCGCGCCCGACCTGGCCGATGATCGTCCTGCGCTCC
>JANOOM010000549.1:0-4876 GCA_031421335.1 Armatimonadota bacterium | reverse complement strand
CGCGCTTCCAACTGGCGAGGGCCGACTCGTGGCGCCGAAGCTTATACTGGGCGTTGCCCCGGTTGAAGTGGGCGCCCGCGAACTCCGGGTCCGTGCGGACGGCTTCCTGCCAGCGCTCCAAAGCGGCCTCGGTCTGGCCCTCGTTGCTCAGGATAATGCCAAGATTGAAGTTGGCCCAGGGGTCATGGGGGTCCAAACGGATCGCCTCGCGCAGCTCGGCCAGGGCGGCGTCCACCAGGCCCTTGATGTAGAGGGCGGCACCCAGGTGCTGGTGCGGCTCGGCCAAGCGCGGCTCCCTCTTGATCGCGCGTTCCCAGCAGATGATGGCGTCATCCAGCCGGCCCTCGGACTGGTAGGCGATGCCAAGATGGATATGCGCCTGGACGTCTTCGGGGTCGTGCTGCAATGCTTCCCGGTACTGCGCCAGCGAGGCTTCGGTCATCCCCTGATGGTGGTAGATGGTCGCCAGGTTGTGACGCACGACACTCAGCCTCGGGTCGAGGTCCAGGGCCGCTTTCCACTCCGCCATGGCGGCCTCCGTCTCCCCCTGCTGGTAGAGCGCGGTCCCGTAGTTGTTTCGGGCGTAGGCATGGCCGGGCGCGACGCGCACCGCCTCGCGCCATTCAATGAAGGCTTCCTCGTCGCGCCCCTGCGCCCGCAGGGCAAGTCCCAGGTTGTTCCGCGCCCAGCCGTCCTCCGGAGCGAGCCGGATCGCCTCCCAATAGGCGGCGATTGCTCCGTCGAGCTTGCCACCGTCCGCCAGGGCGCTCCCCAGTCGGTTGTAGGTCTCGGAGTCCCCCGGGTTGATCTGGAGGGCTTCCCGATACTGGACGATGGCGGCGTCCATCTGCCCGCGCGCTGCCAGGGCATTCGCCAGTGTGACTTTCGCCCCAGCATTGTGCGGGGCGCGCTGGGCGGCCTTGCGGTAGTCGGCGATGGCAGCATCCATCTCGGCTTTTGCGCGCAGAGACGTCGGGGGCGAGAACTGCGGGTTCTCCTGGCGCGATTCGAGTATCTGTCTCATCATCTTCTCCCTGTTGGGTGAATGTCAGAACAGTCCGGTAATGCGCCCGGAGGCGTCAACGTCAATATCCAGCGCGGCGGGGTGCTTGGGCAGTCCCGGCATGGTCAGGATGTCACCCACCAGGGCGACGACGAAGCCCGCGCCCGCCGAAAGCGTGAGCGCACGGACGCGCAGGGTGAAACCGGTCGGGGCGCCGCGCCGGGCGCTGTCATCGGTGAACGAGTACTGGGTCTTGGCGACGCAGACGGGCAGGCCGTCGAATCCGTGCGCGCCCAGCCAGGCGATCTGCTTCTCGGCCTCGGCGCTGATCTCGATGCCGTCCGCCCCGTAGACCTTGGTCACGATCTCGTGCAGCTTCTCCCGGATGGGCCTGCCAGCGTCATAGATCGGCTGGAAGTGGCCCGGCGACTCCAGGGCGTCTAGGACGGCCTGGCCCAAGATGCGCCCGCCCTCACCGCCCTCGGCCCAGACGTTGTTGACGGCCACGCGCCAGCCTCGCTCGCGGCAGTGGGCGACGATGGCCTCGACTTCGGTGGCGGTGTCCTGAGCGAACGTGTTGACCGTGACCACGAACGGGACGCCGACCTGGCCGACGTTCGCGGCGTGGCGGTCCAGGTTCGGCAGGCCGCGCTTGACCGCTTCCACGTTTTCCCGGTCCAGATGCGTCTTGCCGACCCCGCCGTGCATCTTCAGGGCGCGCACGGTGGCGATCAGCACCACAGCGTCGGGCGAGAGGGCGGGCTGCCGGGGGGCGGCCACGATGTCGCAAAACTTCTCGAAGCCCAGATCGGACCCGAAGCCGGCCTCGGTGACGACGTATTCGCCCAGGCGCAGGGCCAGTTTCGTCCCCAGAACGCTGGAACAGCCATGGGCGATATTGGCGAACGGGCCGCCGTGGACGAACGCGGGTGTCCCTTCTAGAGTCTGCACAAGATTTGGCTTAATGGCGTCCCGCAGCAGGGCGGCCATTGCTCCCGCCGCACCCAGGTCACCGGCCGTGATGGGGTGGCCCTTGACGGTCTGGCCGATGATGATGCGGGCCAGCCGCTCCTTCAATTCGGCCAGCGACTCGGCGAGGCACAAAATCGCCATGACCTCGGAAGCGACGGTGATCTGGAAGCCAGACTGCCGGGGGTAACCGTTCCCCTTGCCGCCCATGCCGACGACCGTCTCGCGCAGGGCGCGGTCGTTAACGTCCAGGCAGCGCCGGTGCGCGACCGTCCGCACGTCTATCCCTAAACTGTTGCCCTGGTAGATATGGTTGTCGGTCATGGCCGCCAGCAGGTTGTTGGCCGACGTCAGCGCGTGCATGTCGCCGGTGAAGTGCAGGTTGATGTCTTCCATCGGCAGCACCTGCGCGTGCCCGCCGCCCGCCGCCCCGCCCTTCATGCCGAACACGGGTCCCATGGACGGTTCCCGGATGGCCGCAATGCCTTTCTTGCCCAGCCGGCACAACCCCTGCGCCAGTCCGATGACGACCGTAGTCTTGCCTTCCCCGGCGGGCGTCGGCGTGATGGCCGTCACCACGATCAGTTTGCCGCGCGGCGCGTTCGGCTCCGACAGCAGCCGCTCGAGCGCGGGCTGGCTGATCTTGGCCTTGTCATGCCCATAAGGCTCCAAATCGTCGGGCGTGAGGCCCAGGTCGGCGGCCACGTCTGTGATGGGGCGCGGCGTGACGGAATGGGCGATATCTAAGTCGGTCGGCATCTCTTACTCTCTCGTTTCGTTCGGGTAGATTTTGATCTGTGAGCCTTCGGCCAGTACGACCGATTCGGGCGCCCTGCCTTGCAGGAACCGCCAGCCGTCGCCGTACAGGTGGGCGAAGTCAATCGTCATGTCGTGGCTCTCAATGGGGTACGTCCGCCAGGAAGGATGCCAGACGCGGAAGCCTGTCCCCCTGCCCCCCGTGCGGTTGCGGTTAAAGCCCATCGGCTGCTCTTTCACCCACGTCTCGAAGCTGTCTTCGGGCGGCAAAACGGCTCCCCCGCGCGCCGACACGGCCACCATCTGGCTCTTGCCGTCCACGGTGAAATCGTGGCGCACCCGGCGCAGGTCCCCAACGCGCGTCACGCGGCTCGTGATCGGGACGGCACTATAGGGTTCATTATACAGCAGTTTCGCCAATCCGCACACCAAAGGGTTCGGGGCGAGTTCCCGGACGAACACGACGCCGCGCCGGTCGCCTTGCCGAACATAGAGCCGCAGGTTGAACTCGGGGAAGTCGCACAAGGAGCGGGGGTAGGGGACGCTCCACCCGAGGACGCGCGCCTGCTCGAAGTTGAAGGCGACGAGGCTGCACCAGGCGCTCCCCTCCCACCGGTCCGGCTCCAGGCCGGGCAGGAGGTAGGGGGCCAGGGCCTCGTCGGGCACGGCGTAAGAGATCAAGATCAGGTCGGACCAGACGGCGGTGAGGAAAGGAGTCATGGTTCAACGACGCTCACGATGGTCTTCGACACGCGGCCAAGTGTGACCGGACTCATCACCGCAATGCGGCGAACGATCACGCCGCCGTCTGCCCCGAACAGGTACAAGGGCCGGAGGTAACTCTGGACGGCAAGCCTCCCTGCCGTGAGATCAGAAGGGAGTATTTCCATGCTGTGGACGTCGCCCGTTTGCTGGCTGGAAATCATGCAGACGAGATAGTCCATGCCGCCGAAGTAGGGCAATTCGGCCAGAACCAGGCAGGGACGCCGTTTCGCGCCTGTCGCATCGGAAAATGGGAATGGAAGAAGGACAATGTCCCCACGCTTAAACCGAGCCATCCTCCTCGTCCTCCAGATACTTCCACGCAGCGTCTTCTTCCGGGGTGTCCCAGATGCGGCTGAGGACCGGCTCGGCGGCGAGCATCGTGAGGCGGCCAAGAGACTCCTCGCGGGGCAGGTCCGCCCATTCCTGCTGCTGCATGACATCGGCGATGATTGGCGGCAGGTAATCTTCCAACGAGACGCCCTGTGCGGCGGCTCTCGCTTTCGCAAGCCGCTCTATCTCGGGGGCGAGTTTCAGTACGATAGTCATAGTTGGCCCTCTCTTTAAGACCGAACAAGCAACGGGCTGTCACAAAACATGGGAGCGTAGTCATTTCCGCCAGCCAGTTCGTTTTGACATTTTTTGCATGTGCATTTTCTTGCATCCCGCCTGCTGCCAACTCCCTAGCTCGTTTTGACAAATTTCGTGTCGCTCACTTGCGGCGGCTGGATGTAAATGATTATGTCTACCATTATACCCCATTGGTATCGCGCTTCGGCTTAATGACCGTGACCCCATTCTGCCCAAGCCAGTCGAGATTCAGCGTCCATTGGAACTTGCTGCGCCGTTCCCAGAGGGCAAACTGGTCCGTGACATAGCAGTCCGTCTCCTGCCGTGTCCAGCCGTTCACTTTCGCCAGGTGCCGAGCGGCAATGTCGCCCCGGCCCTTCACGTTTGCCAGCCCCATGTGCTTCACCTCGTGGCAGGCGGGGCAGAGGGCAATCAAGCCGAGCAGGGTCTGTGCGTGCTGCTGGTCGTCATAGTGCCAGATCTCGTGACACTCGACGGCCCATTTGGGGCCGCGCCCGCCGCAGACCTGGCACCGGTTGCCGGCGCTGTCATAAGTGAGCCTTCTGAGGCGGTCCCAATCAGACGTGCTGACCTCCGAGCGGACGTTGGAGAACCAACAGGTCTGCGGGACAAGCTCGATCGTAAGGCAGTTTTCGAGGGCGCGTTCTTGGGCCGGCATGGATGGTCTTCCGCTGTCACGGGATACGCCTCGGGTTTCAACCCGTGGCGAGCGCTTATCGCTTCACCTTATCGCGGCCCGCATATTTGTCCGTGAATATGTTGTGGCCGATCTTTGTCTTTCGGTAGAAACAGGGA
>JANOOM010000548.1:0-12747 GCA_031421335.1 Armatimonadota bacterium | reverse complement strand
TCATGCGGACTCCGAGCGGAGTCCGCGCTGTCGCTGGCCCGACCGCCCAAACCGCCACCAGTCCGAGTGGCATCATCGTAACGTTGGTGGATGTCCAAAACCAGAAGGGTATCCCCAGTTTTGTCAGCAGTGATCCTAGCGTCCGCCTCGCTTACCCGCAGACGCGCATGCTCTTGTCTCTGCCAAAATCCCCGCTCTGGCGCAGATACAAGCGCCCCCTCACACTCAGCGCCGACTTCGCACTCCCCGTTCACGGCTCCAGCTCCTCACAGAGCGACAAGGAAGGCACTTATGCTTTCCGCTCGGACAAGCCACTGCCAAAGGTAATCGCAAACTTCCCAGTCATTATTCGTCAGAGGGTGGACTTGCGGACAGTGCCGATGACGTTCACGCTGCCGGTCTTGGGAAGGCGCCGACCTAACCCCGCGACAAGTCGCGCCCCTTCCCTATTCGGGAAGGGTGGGCACAAGGCACAATAAAAGCACGCGCCTCTTGCCAGGAGGCGGGGGCCTTCTCACTCTTGATGCTCTTCGTCTCTTCACCCTTCCCTAACAGGGAAGGGGCGCGACTTGTCGCGGGGTTAGGTCTCTACAGCCCCCGCGTCGGCCCAGGCGCGTCTTGTTTGTCGTCCCGGTGCAGCACGTCCACGCGGTCAGCTTTGAAGTCCTTGCCGTCGAAGGCACCGGTCACGCGCACGTCGTCGCCGCCGCGCAGCTCGTGGACGGAGATGCCGCGCCCGTCTCGGCGGACCGACAGGCCGCGCCCGACTTTGACTTTGATCTCGCTCGCATCGGCCAGGCGGATCTTGATGTCGCGGCCCGTGAAGCGGCTGCCGACGGACGTGATGCGCCCGAACAGCACCCGATCCGGCAACGGCGTTGCGGCCGGGGGCAAGGTGACGACCCGGTTGAGGCTGACCGCGCCCGCCAGGACGCCGCCGTCCGGCTGCAAGCGGCCCGCCACGGTCACGCGGTCGCCGGTCTTGACGGGGAAGCGGCTGGCGTCGTGCTGGGCCAGCCCCGAAAGGTCCGTACCGCCGGCGAGATAGATGGTGCGCGTGTGGTTCCCCACGCGCACGACGAAGGCCCCACGCCGCGTGTCAACCGTGCTCACCGTGCCGCGAAGCTGGATGTCCTCACCAGCAGCAGCCGCCGCATCGGCACCCTGGGGGACAACCGGACCACGCGGGCGGGTCGGGGCGGGCGGGGCCACTGCCAGGACACGCAGCTGCCTGACCTCGGTGACACCGGAAGGGATCTGCCGTCCGGTGACATGAACGCGCATCCCCAGAGCCAGGTCTTCCGCCCGCCCAGCTCGATCGCCGCCAAACAGGGTGATGTTGGCTTTGGACGTGTCCAGCGCATATGCCCGCCCGGTGCTGACACGGATGATCAAGCGGTCGTGGGTGCCGTTCACTTGAGTGATGACGCCGTCCAAGGCCAGCGGGCGCGACTGGAAGGGGATGTAGTCGGCGCACGCTGCGGGCGGCGCAAAACCGCCGCCGGTCAGCCCGGCCGTGAGCAGGACGAGGCAGATGAGTCTTGTCCGCATGTTGATCGCCTACTCCATCATCTCCGCGTTGATGCGGCGCGCGGCCTCAGCGGGGTCAGACGCCGCCGTGATCGGGCGGCCCACGACGATGTAGTCCGCCCCTGCCCGGACTGCCTCACCCGGCGTCATGACGCGCTTCTGGTCGCCGATATCAGCCCCCAAAGGGCGGACGCCGGGGATGACGAGCAGGAAGTTCGGCCCGCAGGCGGCCCGGATGGCGCCGATCTCGTGCGGGGAAGCCACCAGTCCGTCACAGCCCGCGTCCTGGGCGAGCCGAGCCAGGGCGACCACCTGGTCGGGGAGCGAGCGCGTCACGCCCAGCTCGTCGTGCAGGCTCTCCGGGGTGAGGCTCGTCAGGACCGAGACTGCGATGACGAGTGGCTTTGCGACATGAGCCGACTCCGCCCCCTCCGCCGCGCCCGCCACGGCGGCCTTGAGCATGGCGCTCCCGCCCGAAGCGTGGACGTTGAACATCCACACACCGCGCCGGGCGGCGGCGCGCGAGGCCCCTTGCACCGTGTTGGGGATGTCGTGGAACTTGCAGTCGTAGAACAGCTTGACGTCCGGCCCGGCCAGCGCTTTCAGATCGTCGAATAGGCCGAAGCCCGCCGCGTTGACAAGTTCCAAACCCACCTTGAAGCCGGCCACTTCGCTGCCGACTTGTTCGGCCAGGCGCAGAGCCTTTTCCGCCGTGTCCGTGTCCAGCGCGACCAATGTTTTGCTTGCTGTATTCATGGCGTTAGGTTCACCGCGAGGCGTCCCAGCTCCTGCCGAAAAAAGCCCCGGTCCGAAGACCGGGGCTTTTAGCTTTATCGTGTCTAGTTCCGGCGCGAGGAACCGCCGCCCGAGAGCGACAGCAGGATCTGCACCAGGAACCAGAACAAGTTCAGGAAGTCCAGGTACAGCGCGACGGTTGCCAGGACATAATCGTTCGGGCCGTAGCGGAACTTGATGTTCGAAAAGTCGTAGAGCGTGAAGCCGACGAAGATGGCCGCGCCGACGAACGAATACAGCAGATTGACGCCAGGGCTGAAGGCGACGAAGAAGCGAATCAGGCCGACGACCAGCAGGCCGATCAGGGCGAAGATCAGGTACTTGCCGATGCCGCCGAAGTCCTTGCCGGAGATCCAAACGTAGGACCCCAGGCCCGCCACGATCACAGCGGACAGCAGAGCGGCCTCGCCGATGACGGCGGCCCCGAACGGGTAGCCACGCGCGATAGACATCAGCAGCGGCCCCATCAGCAAGCCTTCCAGGACGCTGAGGCCGTATAGCAGGGCGAGGCTGAGGCCAGGCTTGGTGCGGGTGAACGACAGGGCGATGACGCAGCCGATGGTGCCGAGGGACAGCGGCAGGAACAGGGCAGGCGAGAGATTAGAGTTTCCCGCCCACCAGGCCGTCAGCGCCGTCACGAGCAGGGTTGTACAGAGGAGGTACGAGACACGCTGAATGAGCGTGCTCTGCCCCGCCACCGACTGGCCGCCCGCCGCGTAGGAGTTGTACTGGTTGTTACGGGGGTTGGACGAAAAGTTATTCATTGGGTTCGGTTCTCCATAGGTGGGGCGCACCGTGACTGGGCGCGACCGCCTGCTTGTATAACGTGTGCGGGCGTGCGTTCGTTCCAAGAAATCCCGCCCGCGCCCCTATCCAAGCGGTGCGCCTGGGTCTCTATCAGTCGGGAGCAACAAACGCGTTGCGGGAAGAAACACGGCAAGAAACACGGCTGGAACAGGCGCCCGAAGCCTAGGCCACTGAGGAGCTGGCTGAAGCCTCCGTAACGCTCGGCGGCGGCTACCGGGCCGTGCTGCGCCTGCGCGACTGGGAAGAATGGTCGGTCGCACAGATCGACTCGTTCCTGTCGCTCCCTGTCACCACCATCAAGTGACGGCTGCACTATGGCCGCGAGGTCCGGCGCCTGCTGCGCGCCATGAGCGACCTCACCCGCGAGTCCAGCTTGACCGGCAGCCTAGAAAATGGGGCCGAGGCCGCCGTCCGCCAGTGTAACGGCCTGCTCGACCACCTCAGCGAGAACGGGGCCGTCCCGGGGGGGCTGTTCACGCAGCTCGACGAAGACGAAGACTGCTTCGATGATCTTGGCGTCGCCCGACATGATGGTACTCCACTCAGGTAACAGGGAGAGCGGCCTGAAAGGGCCACCTTTTTTCGTCGTCCCAGCCTTCCGGCGTGCTATAATAGCGCAGGAGAAACAAATGTCCGAACGCACGAACTGGCTTCTGGTCTCATCAGCGGGGAACTTCGAGACGTCCCGCGCACGCGGCTTCGATATTGCCGGCATGAAGAGTCGGCACCGAAGGAAGGCGGAGCGGGTCCAGGCCGGTGACCGGGTGCTGTACTACTGCACCGTGGTGAAGTCAATCGGCGGTGTGGCCGAAGTCACCGGGCCATTCTTTGAGGACCACGAGCCGATCTGGGAGAGCAACCGGCCCGGCGAGGTGTATCCGTACCGATTCCCCGTTCGCATCGTCAAGGCGCGGCCCGCCGGCGAGTATCTGCCGCTCGACGGGCTGGTGCATTCCTTGGAGTACCCCAAGCGCTGGCCCGCCGCGAACTGGACATTAGCGTTTCAAGGCAATGTCCACGTCCTGAACGACGACGACTTTGACAAGATCGCGGGGCAGCTTTGACGATGCTTCAGGTCCCGCGCGTCCGCTTTCACTTTCTCATCTGCACTAACAAGCGCGCCGACGGTCACCCCCTGCCCTCCTGCGGCGCGCGCGGCAGTGCTGCCGTGTTCGAGGCGTTCACGCAGGAGCTGGCGCAGCGCGGCTACCCGGCGGGCGTCAAGGCGACGGCAGCGGGCTGCCTGACACCCTGCCAGCAGGGGCCGAACGTCGTAGTCTATCCTGAGGGTGTCTGGTATGCGGGCGTCACGCCCGCCGACGTCCCCGCCCTGCTGGCCGCGCATCTGGACGGCGAGGGGAACGTGGAGCGACTTCTGCTGCCTCCCGAGGTGCGCGTCTCGTGAGTGCGACACTCTTGACAAGTCCGCGCGGCCTGCTGGGTATGAGCGGCTACCAGTGGACGGTCCTTTTCGCCGCCTGGCTCGGCTGGGGGTTCGACGTCTTTGACGGCCTGCTGTTTAACTACGTCGCCCCGAACTGCGTCCCCACCCTGCTGCACATACCCCTTGGCACATTGGCCGCGAAGCACGCTTATCAGCTATGGACGGGCCTGCTGGCGGCCCTGCTGCTGCTGACCTGGGCGGCCGGGGGCATCATTTTCGGCCGGGTCGCCGACCGCATCGGGCGCACCAAAACGCTTTTGCTGACGATGCTGCTGTACGCGGCGGGGACGGCCTGCTGCGCCCTCGCGCCGAACATGGCCGCGCTGATCGGATTCCGCATCATCGCGGGCCTCGGCATCGGGGGCGAATGGGCGGCGGGCGCTTCCATGGTGGCTGAGGTCGTCCCCGAGAAACGCCGGGTCGAGGCGGGCGCGCTTCTCTACACGTCGGCCCCGTTTGGCCTGTTCCTGGCGACTTTCGCCAACCACCAGATCGCCGGGGTCTGGCTGCGGTCCGCGCCCGAAGTCTCCTGGCGGTACGTCTTCGCCTGCGGGCTGCTTGCGGCCCTCGTCGCCTTCGCGGTGCGCGCCTTCGTCCGGGAGCCGGAGCGCTGGCAGCGGGCCGCCGCGTCGTCCGCCCCGCCCCGGCTCCGCGAGCTATTTACCTCGGAGAACCGCGCGCTGACAATCAGCGGGCTTTTGCCCGCCTTGGTCACGCTGCTGACCTGGTGGAGCTGCAGCACCTTCATCCCCGGCTTCGCCACCGGGCTGGCCCAGGCCGCCGCGACGGGGGAACATTTGGCGAAAGCGGCCACCCAGGCGCGCATCGAGGACTGGAAGGCGCTCGCCACTTACAGCTTCAACTGGGGTGGGCTGCTGGGGACGCTGCTGACCATCCCCGCCGCCAAATATCTAGGCCGCCGGGCCATGTTCGGCGTCTACTTCGTGCTGTCCGCCGCCGCCCTGTTTGCGACTTTTGGATTAGACCTGCCCCCGCAGACGCGCTTGTCCTGTTACTTCTTCATCGGGCTTTCCGTGTTCGGCGTTTTGGGCAGCTTCACCTTCTACTTGCCGGAGCTGTTCCCCACCCGCCTGCGCGCGACCGGTGCGGGCTTCTGCTATAACTTTGGACGCGTCATCACCGCCGCCGGCCCATTCGTCGTCGGCTCGGTCGCCGCGCACGGGACGTACAGCATCCAGCACACTTTGTTCTGGATCGGCGTCGTGCCGCTCGTGGGGCTGCTGTTCCTGCCGCTCGTCATTGAAACGAAGGGGAAGGCGCTGAGGGATTAGGAGTGTCCATGCCTGACAAAGCGCTTACTACTGCCGAGGTTCATTCCACCCACGCCCGCTATAGACAACAAGGCAACCGGAGCGCGATGCTTTCTCTGGTCTCGGATTATCTGTCAGAATCCCTTCCCCTCGAAGAAGAGCGCTGGGCGAGGTGGGAGCGAGTTGACAGTCTGGCTCTGCTTGGCCGTTGTGAGGAGATGATCGCCGTCCAGAAAGAAGACTTGGCGTGGGCAACTGCGCGTCTCCCGCCTGATGCCCTTCTGCGGGTCATGGATGACAGCACCCAAGCCGCCTGCTGGCTTGCGGCGGGGCGGATCGAGGAATGGCTCACCATTTTCGATACCCTCATGACGGACACAATACCGACGGAGGGGAACCGTTTTGAGCGCTTTTACTACTTGCGAACCGCGTGTCATGTGCTTCAGGAGAGTGACCTCCAGACGGAAGCGTTCAGCATCGTGAGCCGGATGCGTGCCTTGATCGCTGAGGACCCTGACTGGGTGCGGGCCGCCGAGATCGAGGTTCAAGCTTTGGACGCCGAAGCGCGCCTCTTCTGGTCGCAACAAGAGGTCCCGCGCTTGCGCCAAGCCGGTCTCGCGGCGACTCAGCGCCTTGAACAGCAGTTCGGCTTGATGCACGGCCTGCTCAACACCTCCGCCGAGAAGCAAAGTCTCCAGACCGGCTATGACAACATCGCCGCTACCCTCTTTCGGGCGGCACAGTATGACCTCTCCATCCCGCTCCACCGCCGGTGCCTGGAACTCGGCGGTCGGTCAGAATACGTCTACCTTTGGTTAGCAGCCGCTTTGTGGCAGACGGAACGGCAGCGGGATGAGACACTTGCCTTGCTCGCTCAGGGAGCATCCGAATGTTGGGGGAGCGACTACCAGCAGCGCTTCGCTACGCTCTCCGAGTTTGCGGGGGTGCGGAGCGATCCAGAATTCATCGCGGCAGTAACAAGGGAAAAACATTGATCATAATCGCAAGCGCAAACGGAAATGTCGGCATGGAAGCGGCGATGGCCGTGCTCCAGGCGGGCGGCTCGGCCTTGGACGCCGTGGAGGCCGGGACGAAGATGGTGGAGCTGAACCTGGACGACCACTCGGTCGGGGTCGGGGGCTACCCGAACCTGCTGGGGGAGGTGGAACTGGACGCCTCAGTCATGGAAGGAACGACGCGGCGGGCGGGGGCCGTGGCTGCCCTGCGCGAGTACCCCCACCCCGTCTCGGTCGCCCGCGCCGTTCTGGAGCACCTGCCGCAGCACCTCTTACTGGCGGGCGAGGGCTCGGGCCGGTTCGCCGCCGAGCGGGGCTTCGCCAAGATGAACCTGCTGACGCCGGAAGCGGAGGAAGCGTGGCGGCGGACCATTGCGGGGGATATGATCGAAGACGCCGCCAACCTGTCGTTCCGGGTCAAGCTGGCGCAGGACCCGGAGCGGACGGTCGGCACGGTCAACTTCATCGCGCAGGACGCCGAGGGGCGCATCGCGAGTGCCGTCAGCACGTCCGGGTGGGCATTCAAGTATCCGGGGCGCGTTGGGGACAGCCCGCTCATCGGCGCGGGCAACTACTGCGACGACCGCTACGGGGCCTGCGCGTGTACGGGGCTTGGTGAGTGGGCCATCCGGGCAGGAACGGCCCGCGTGGTCGTTTCCAGTTTGCAGCACGGGCTGACGCTGGCGGAGGCCTGTGCGCGAGCCATCAGCGATCTGGCCGACATCCCCCTGCCGCCAGACATCGAGCCGGTGATGAACCTGATCGCGCTCGACCGGAACGGGCGTCACACAGCCTACACGACAGCGGAGGGGAGAGCCTATGTCTGGCAGACGGCGGACATGGCCGAATACGAGACGACGGCGCGGGTGCGGGTCCACCTGACCTGACCATGCGGTCCGACCATGCGGTCCGACCATGCGGTCCGACCAAGCGGTCCGACCATGCGGTCCGACCATGCCATGAATGGCACGGCTACACGGCCTACGGCCAGGGAGTACCGCTTCGCGGCACTCAGAGAGAGGATCTCTCTGATCCCCGCAAAGCGGGGATTGTTGGCGTCTACGCCGTCTAGCCGTGCGCTTCAACGCATGGTCGGAACGCATAGCTTACACGACGAAAAAGCCCACCTCCATTCAAGAGGCGGGCTTTTTACGTTGCGAACTGCGCGGGCGCAACTAATCAATCGCGTCCAGGCCCGTCGGGGCAACCGGGGGCGGCGTGGGGTAGACGCTAATGCGGCGGGTCTCGCGGCTCTTGCCCTCGAACTTGACGTAGCCCTCGATCAGCGAATACAGAGTGTGGTCGCGGCCCATGCCGACGTTGGTGCCGGGGTCGAACTGCGTGCCGCGCTGGCGGATCAGGATGTTGCCGGCCTTGACCTTCTCACCGGCGAACTCTTTGACGCCCAGCATCTTGGGGTTGCTGTCGCGGCCATTACGGGTCGAGCCGACCCCTTTTTTGTGTGCCATTTCGTTTACTCCTAAAAGGGGACTAGCCCGCCGAGATGGACTCGACGCGGACGCGGGTGAGCTGCTGGCGGTGGCCCCAGTGCTTGTGGATATTCTTCTTGGGCTTGAAGGTGAAGGCGTCAATCTTCTTGCCCTTCGTCTGCTCCATAATGGTGATGGTGACGCTCGCCCCGGTAACGGTCGGCTTGCCCCACTGCGGATTGTCGCCGCCGATGTAGAGCACTTCGCCCAGGGTGGTGGTCGTCCCGGCTTCACCCTCGAACTTGTCTACGGTGAGGATGTTCTTCTCTTCGACTCGGTATTGCTTGCCGCCGGCTCGGACGATTGCGTACATGAAACTGCGTATCCTTTCGCGTGTGCGAACTGTTGTGAATGATAAAGCGTTTTGCCCTAAGACAACGGGAGTAAGTATGGCATAGGAGCGAGCGGTTTGTCAAGGCTCATACGTCATTCGATGCGATGGCTGACGGACTTTCTGGTTTCAGCATACTCGCTATGCCTACCATGCCGTACTCGTCCGCTATGGATAACGCGGTTTCACCCCACTGATTGGCGGCGTTGACATCAGCGCCGTGCGCAAGAAGCCAGAGCACGACTTCACCTAACGCGAGCTTAACGGCTCTCATCAATGCTGTCACACCATTTTGGTCTTGGGCGTTTATGTCCATCCCAGAGCGAAACAGGACAGGATCAAGAGATCGCATAAATGCGGTTCTACCTTGATCGTCCCCCGCAAGAACATCCGCCCCATTCTCAAGCAGTATCCCAGTGACTTCCTCACTTCGGGCCAGCATAAGGAGCGTCTCTTGGTGTTCCCAATCCCGCGCTTTGACGTCAGCACCCCGTAGGAGCAACTGTCGGACCGCCTGTGGCTCGTCCAGGAGGACAGCATCTATCAGGGCACGATCAAGGTTATGGCTTCCGTACTTACGCTTCATAAATCCCTACCACGCTGCCTGCAAAAAATCTGCGGCTATGGGCGCCGTCGCCGTAGCGGGTGTTGACGTCCGCACCGTAATCCAGCAGGGCAACCACCTCGGCAGTGTTTCCCTTAATCGCGGCGTCGTGTAATGCTCCGTCGGCCATTCGGTTGTCCTTGCTATCCTGATTCGCTCTTCGTTCAACACGTGAACTAAGCCGTCCCGCGAATGTCCTCGGCCTGACCGCTTGGTGCATCGTCGGGCGAGGGGGACGACGCTTGCCGAACTCCACCCACTGAGATAACATACTCCCGAGGAACAGGAGGCAGCCTACGTCCTTGACCCACGATGCCCGCCCCAGCGAGGGCACTAGGTCGCTCCCGAAGAACAGGGTCACGCCCACGAGCCACACCACCTGCTGAAGCGGTAAGGCGGCGCGTCCCTGGCGCACGACGGCCCACGCTGATGCGCCCCAAACGAACGCCACAAGAGCCGCCGTCGCCCAGTGCGGTGTTACCGGGACGTGTCCGGTCTGCATGAAGGGGATACCGATGCTCACCAGTAGAAGCACGATGGCAAAGGTGACGGCCACCCAGAAGTGCAGGGGATGTACCTGCTTCCTGCCCAGATCGCTGACACGCATGATTATGGCCTTTCTCCTGCTTCGCACTTCGTCCAAACCACGAACTCTGCCGTTTCGCTCTTTGTGGGAAAGGCGAACTCCAGAATAGCATCAGTCACGCTTACTGATATTTCTCCAGAACGGACTCCGTCCCTATCGTCTTCACCTACTCATCCACCTAGCTGCGTTGATCATCGTCCCCTCCCATGCCGACACAGAGTCGAGCGCGCCTTCAAATCTGCTATGTCTTCGTGTTCACCGCAACACCAGCCGAGCAGGAAGGTCCTTGCCGACGCCCGTATCACGCCCGATCACAGACACGGCATCGCCGGGCTTCAGGGACGCCTGGGAGAAGCCGGCCGCGTCCTTCTCGTCGAGGGCGCGGTAACTCGTCAGGTCGTCCAGGTGGATCACCTTGAGGCGCGTCTGCGGCAGGGTCACGACCTTGCCGTCGGGCTGGATGACCTGCTGGGCCAGCAGCGTGAAACCGTCGGGGCCGAAGTCCTCCGGCGCGATGACGCCCTCCAAGCGGATTTCGCCGACTCGGGGCAGCAGGAGCGGAGCGTCGGGGGCCGCTGGGATGACGCGGATGGGGACGGGGACGCGGACGACTGCCGCGTCCTGACCGGGGCCGTCCGGTGAGGTGACGGTGACTCTGTCAACCCAGACCGTGCCGGCCTGCTTGGCGAGCAGGAAGACTGGGAGGGCGACCGGATGGCCGGCGGAATTGTGCGGCGTGATGCGGAACGTGTAATCGCGCCAGGCAGTCGTCAGGGCGACGAACTGCTGACCGCAGATTGGGTGGTAGTCGCCGTCCGTGATGCCGCCCATGAGCATCATATCGCGGGGCTTGTTCGCCCGAGCGCGGAACTTGACGGTGGAGGCAACGCCATCGTTGACGGCGGCGTTCAGCCGGGCGAGCTGGACGTGCCAGGCTTCGCCGTCCGTCTTGGTGATCGTCGCCACTTGGGCGGTGCCGCTGGTCGTCAGTGCGGCCTCGGCGGGGTCGAAGCGCTGGAGGCGCCAGAAGGGCGGGTCGGACGGCGGCGTCAGGGCAGTCCCAGCAGCGGCCCGGACAAGGGAGACGTCGGAGAGATAAGTCGTCCCCAGCGCGTTCCCCACTGTGAATTGCGGGCAGATGATCGCTGTCCCATGGCCCCGGCCGGTGACAAAGAAGGTGTACTGGAAAGTATGCCACTTGGTCGTGAGATCGGCGGTCCGGTCCAGCCCGATGCAGTGGTAGTCCCCGCCCGCCATGAGGCCGTAGACGAGGAGGGCGCGTTTGGCGTCGGCCTTGGCGCGGAAGCGCAGGGTGTAGGTCTGGCCGTCTTCCAGGGTGGAGCCGAAGTATTCAAACAGGCCGTGGTAGGCGACGCCGTCCAGGGCGGTCATCGTGATCACGTCCACGGCGCCCTCGCGCCGCAGGCTCGCCCGCGCCTTGCCGTCGGTGTGCAAGCGCCACTTCTGGGCGTCGGTAAGGGGCGTCAGTAGGTTCGGGGCGGCATAAACGGGGCGGGGCAGCATGGCCCCGCCCAGAACGGACAGCAGCCCGAGCAGGACGGCCAGAGGGCGAACCGAAAAAGACATGACGGGACCTCATTATCCTTCCGGGCGCAGATGGCCGCCCTGCTTACGTGTGCTGGGTGCTTATGCCGCTCGTTCCCGGCGCCCACTGCCGTTGTCACCGCCGGTGCGGTCGCCGGTGACGGGCTTACCGCCGCTGGTCGTGACGACTTCGGCGATGGCGACCGACCGGCGGACGTCGGTCAAGCGGACCTTGACGGTCTGGCCGCCGAAGCGGGCGCCGTTGGAAAGCTCCACCTGGAAAGACCGCTGCGGCAGCAGGTGGGCGGTCGCCCACGGGGCGCGGTCGCCGTGCGGATCATCTCGACCCACCTGGACCTCGACGGTCTGACCGCACCGGGGGGGAGTCAGGGCCGTCTCGAACTTCTGGAGGCCCCCCTGGTCAATGTCGAACTTCTCGATGTGGTGCCAGGACGGAACCGAGCGGACATAGATCGAGCGGCGCAGATCCCGCTCCAGCTCCTCGATATCCTCGCCCTGTGCCCCGATAAGGTGCGCGCAGACGTCCGGGTGGGCGCTGACGACGAACGCCTCGTGCTGGGTGGTGGCGGCCAGTTTCCGCAGCTCGCGCTCGACGGACAGCGAAACGGTTTCGGCCGAGTCGATGCGCCCCAGGCCGTGGCAGTAGGGACAGATCTCGGTCATGGCCGTATCCACGGTCTCGCCGGTCCGCTTGCGGGTCATCTCGATCAGGCCCAGAGCGGAGATGCTGGAAATCTTGGTGCGTGAGCGATCGTCTTTCAGGGCCTTGACGAAGGCGTCCATGACGGCCTTCTTGTCGCGGGCGCTGTCCATATCAATGAAGTCTAGAACGATCATGCCGCCCAGATCGCGCAGGCGGAGCTGCCGGGCGATCTCCTCGGTGGCTTCCAGGTTGGTCTTCAAGATCGTGTCGGACAGGCCGACGGTGCCGGTGAACTTGCCGGAGTTGACGTCAATCGAGACCAGAGCCTCGGTTTGGTCAATGACGAGCGAGCCGCCCGAGGGCAGTGGGACTTTGCGCTGCAAGAGCCGCTCGACGTCCGCCTCGATCTTGAAGTGCTCGAAGATGGGCTTGTCGCCGTCGTACAGCTCGATGCGGTCCTGCAAGTCGGGGGACAGCCTCGCGATGATCTCGTGCGCCTGTGCATAGTCGGTGGGCGAGTCGATGACGAGCCGGCTGACGTCCGACCCGAAGGCGTCCCTTAGGATTTTCAAGACCAGGCCCATATCCTGATGGATCAAGGCAGGCGCGGGGGTCGTCTTGGCCTTCTGCTGGATTCCCTTCCAGGTCTCGAGAAGCATCAAGT
>JANOOM010000547.1:0-1718 GCA_031421335.1 Armatimonadota bacterium | reverse complement strand
GGGAGGGTCGCCGCTTGCGGCGGGGTGGGTTCACAGAAGCCCCCGCCGCCCCTCAAGCTTCGCCCGCCTCTGCCGCAGCTCCTGCGCGTCTTCTTGCGCCTTCGCCACCGCTGCCGGCGCGGCCTTCTGCACGAAGCCGGGGTTGTTCAGCCGCCCCCTCCGAACCCACCCTTAACCCACTCACCCCCCATTCATCCCACAAAACCCACCAACTACCCTCTCACCCCGCCCTCCCGTTTCGGGAGGGTCGGCACTTGTGCCGGGGTGGGTTCACGGACCGGGGTGGGTTCACGTCCCCACTTTCTCGCGTACCAGGGCGGCGATCTGGTGGGCGAGAAGGTCTATTTCAGCCTGGTCCGGGCCTTCGGCCATGACACGAACCAGCTTCTCGGTGCCAGACGCGCGGACGTTGAGGCGGCCGCGGCCATCGAGCTGGGCTTCGGCGGAGCGGATGGCCTCGGCGATGTCGGGGTCAAAGGCCCAGGACTGGCGATCGCGCACGCGGACGCCCAAGAGAATCTGGGGGTACTCAGTCATCTGGTCGGCGAGGGCCGACAAAGGGCGACCGGTCTCGCGCATCACTTTCAGCACCTGGAGTGCGGTCAGGAGACCGTCGCCGGTCGTGGTCAGGTGTCCGAAGATGAGGTGGCCGGACTTTTCTCCGCCCAGGACGTGGCCGTCCCGGCGCATGGCCTCGGAAACGTAGCGGTCGCCGACGGCGGTCCGCAGCAGGGACAGGCCGGATTCGCGCAGGGCGACCTCCAGGCCCATGTTGCTCATGATGGTGCCGACGACAGTGTCGTTGGCCAGCCGGCCCGAGGCGGCGAGGTGCCGGCCCACGAGGAGCATGACGCGGTCGCCGTCCACCTTGCGGCCCCGCTCGTCGGAGAGGATGACGCGGTCGGCGTCGCCGTCGAAGGCCAGGCCCATGTCGGCGCCCTCGGCGGCGGTACGACGCATCATTTCCTCGGGGTGCAGGGAGCCGCAGGCGGCGTTGATGTTGACGCCGTCGGGGTCGCAGTGCAGGGCAACGACGGTCGCGCCAAGGTCGGAAAAGACGCGCGGGCCGAGGGAAGAGTTTGCGCCATTTGCGGCGTCCAGGACGACTTTGACCCCGTGGAGCGGGACACCGACCAGGGTTTCTTCCAGATGCCCGGCGTACAAGCCCGCGAGGCTGGTGTCGTGCGTCAATCGGCCCACGGCGGCGCCGGAGGGCCGGTCCCAGGTATCCACTGCCTCGAGATGGGCCTCGATCTCAGCTTCTAAAGCGTCATCGAGCTTGTAGCCGTCGCCGCCGAAGAACTTGATGCCGTTGTCGGCGAACGGGTTATGGGAAGCGGAGATGACGATGCCGGCGTCGAAGTCCTGGAGGCGCGCGATGCTGGCGACGGCGGGGGTCGGGACGACGCCCGCCGTGACGACGTGGGCGCCCATCGAGCACAGCCCGGCGGCGAGGGCCGATTCGAGCAGGGTGCCGGAGACGCGCGTGTCGCGTCCGATGATGAAGCGGGGGGTGTGGCCCCGGCCGAGGGTCCGGGCGGCGGACGCGCCGAGGGCGAGGGCGAGGGCGGGGGTCAGCTCGGTGTTCGCGACGCCGCGCACTCCGTCGGTTCCAAATAACTTCTCGGACATGGAAGGGGTGTGTTCTCCTCGGTTAATGTTTCTTTAGGGCGCCGCGACAGGTGCCGCCAAGATGGGGGCAGCAGGCGGCGGCGCGG
>JANOOM010000546.1:0-3583 GCA_031421335.1 Armatimonadota bacterium | reverse complement strand
GTGGCCACGCACCTGCCCGAAAGCCTGCTCGACCGCGCCGACTGTGAGCGCTTCGTTGTCAATGAACCACTCGCGCGTCCGGCGGTCGGCGAAGTGGTACAAGATGACGCACCGGCTGCGGCGGCCATCCCGCCCGGCCCGGCCCGCCTCCTGGTAATAGCTTTCCAGGCTGTCCGGACAGGCGCAGTGGACCACGAACCGCACGTCCGGCTTGTCAATACCCATGCCGAAGGCGTTGGTGGCGACCAGAACCTGCCGCTCCCCGGCCAGCCACTCGCGCTGCATCTGGTTTCGCAAGTCGGCGTCGAGGCCCGCGTGGTACATCCCCGCCCGCTGCCCCAGGGGCGCCAGGGCGGCGTCTGCCGCCTCGAAGACCTGCTCGCACTGCTTGCGCGTAGCGCAGTAGATCAGCCCGCTGCCCCCCAAAGCCGACAGCTTGGGCAGGGCGCGCGTCAGCTTCTCCTCGCGCTCGTTCTCGCTTTTACACCGATGTACGGAAAAGTGGAGGTTGGGCCGGTTGAAGCCGCCGACCAGCACGAGCGGGTCGCGCATCCCCAGATTCGCAATGATGGAGGTCTGGACACGCTTGGTCGCCGTCGCCGTCGCGGCCAGTAGGGGCGGGTTCCCCAGCGACTCGACCACTTCGCGCAAGCTCAAGTAGTCGGGCCGAAAGTCGTGCCCCCATTCGCTGATGCAGTGCGCCTCGTCCACGACGAACCGGGCGATCTTGACGCTCCGCAGGGCGTCCATGAACGCCCCCGACCGGAAGCGCTCCGGGGCGACATAGACCAGCTTCAGCCGCCCCGCGCGCATCGCGCGCAGCAGGTCATTCTGCTCGTCCAGCGACTGCAAAGACGTCAAACAGCCGCAGCCGAGTTGGGCGAACTCGGGCCGCCGGTTCAGGGCGTCCACCTGATCGCGCATCAGCGCGATGAGCGGCGAGACGACGAGTGTGATGCCCTCGGAGAGCGCGGCGGGAAGCTGGAAGCAGAGCGACTTCCCGGCCCCCGTCGGCATGACGACCAGCACGTCGCGGCCTTCCAGGGCCGTGCTGACGGCCTCCTCCTGCTGCGGGCGGAACTCGCCGTAGCCAAAAAAAGTTTGCAGGGATCGGGAGAGATTGGTCGGAGTGTCGGTGGCGGTCATGGGTCCCCCTCCGTGGCAGAAGAATACCGAACGGAAGCACCATTATACCCGATGCGTGAGTGTGCCGCCACTTCCCCCGACGGCGGCGGACAGGACGAACCCAGTCAAATTTCAACCAATTTTAAATAAGACTTTAACTAAGTTCCAATGCAGATTGCGTTGGTTATATATCGCTTGGCATCTTGTGTCGTCAAGTGCCTCCCGTCCACTCGCACAGCGAGATTAGAAACGAAGTTTCCCCATGGCAGACATCGTAGACACCGCCGTCGCCGCCGGCTCCTTCACCACACTCGTCGCCGCCGTCCAGGCCGCCGGCCTGGTGGACACGCTCAAGGGCGCCGGCCCATTCACCGTCTTCGCACCGACCGACGATGCCTTCAAGAAGCTCCCCGCTGGGACTGTCGAGGGCCTTCTCAAGGACATCCCCAAGCTGACCCAGGTGCTGACCTACCACGTCGTCCCCGGTGCGGTCATGTCCTCGGCCATCACCGGCCCGATGTCCCCCGCGACTGTCCAGGGCGGCACGCTCAAGATTGACCCTAGCAACGGCGTCAAGGTGAACAATGCCACGGTGATCACGCCGGACATCAAGTGCGACAACGGCGTCATCCACGTCATTGACACTGTCCTCCTACCCTCGTAGCTTGGACAAACAAGAAAGCCCCGGCCATATGGCCAGGGCTTTTTTTGTCGTCACTCTTTGTCGGTCAGGTAAAACGGGGCCGGCGCGCTGTCGCTCTTCCAGGCGTGCCCTGTCCGGGCCAGCAGAGCGTCGGCGGAGGCCGGCCCCCACGTCCCCGCCGCGTAGTTCGGCAGCGGCTCGGCGGAGGGCCGCGTCTGCCAGGCGTCCAGAACGGGGGCCAGGATCTCCCAGGAGAGGGCCACGGTGTCGTCGCGGTTGAACAGGGTCGGGTCGCCGTTCATCACGTCGAGAAGCAGGGTCTCGTAGGCGGTCGCCGGGAACTCGCCGAAGGCGGAGCCATACGAAAAGTTCATCTGCATCTGGCGGACGTGCATCTCCGGGCCGGGCGACTTCGCCCCCATCTGGAGCGAAATGCCCTCGTCGGGCTGGATGCGGATGATCAGCGAATTCGGCTCGATCTGGTCCTGGTCGGTCTGGGCGAAGAACAGGTGCGGGACGCGCTTGAAGCCGATCACGATCTGCGTCTGCTTCTTGGGCATCCGCTTCCCCGACCGCAAGAAGAACGGCACGCCCGCCCAGCGCCAGTTGTCCACTTCAATTTTGAGGGCCGCATAGGAGTCCGTGCAGGAGCCGGGCGCGATGTCCGGCTCTTCCCGGTAGCCCGGCACGGCCGCGCCGTCCATCCGCCCCGGCCCGTACTGCCCGCGCACGGCGACGCTGCCGAGGTCGCGGGGCGGCAGCGGCACGACCGACCGCAGCACGTCCGCCTTGCGGTCCCGCACGGTCTGACCATCGTAGCGAACGGGCGGCTCCATGGCGACCAGCGCGAGGAGCTGAAATAGGTGATTCTGGAACATGTCCCGCAAGGCCCCGGCGTTGTCATAGTAGCGGCCCCGGTGCTCGACGCCCAGCGTCTCCGCCGCCGTGATCTGCACCTGGTCCACATAGTGCTGGTTCCAGATCGGCTCGATGATGGAGTTGGCGAAGCGGAACGCGAGGATGTTCTGGACCGTTTCTTTCCCTAGATAGTGGTCAATCCGGTAGACCTGCCGCTCGTCGAAGACCCGGTGGACTTCATCACTCAGGTGGGCGGCGCTGTCGAAGTCGGACCCGAACGGCTTCTCGATGACGATCCGCGTCCAGCCCTCTTTGCCCTCGCTCCGGCGCGACACCAGCCCGTGTTCCTGGAGTTTGGCGACGATCGGCCCGTAGAACATCGGCGACGTGGCGAGGTAGAAGATGCGATTGCCCGCCGTGCCGTGTTCCCGGTCCAGCTCGTCCAGCCGCTCGCGCAGCCGCTCGTAGCCTTCGGGACTCTCGAAGTCGCCGGTGACGTAGTGCAAGCCCGGCGCGAAGGCGTCCCACAGCCGGGGCCGGAACAGGAGCACCTCGGGCGACTCCTTGACCCAGGGCCGCGCGCCCGCCCGGAACGATTCGTCTGTGTGCGGCGTCACGGCGAAGCCCACCGTGGCGAAGCCTTCCGGCAAGAGGTCCTGGCAAGATAGGTTGTACAAAGCGGGAATCAACTTGCGCCCGGTCAGGTCCCCGCTCGCGCCGAAGATCACGAAGGCGCACGGCTGGCCTGCGCCTTGAACGCGCTGATTAGGTTCGTTAGTGGTCATGGTCGTAGCTCCGGGTATTGTTCCCTCTGTACTGCTGGCCTTGCCACGGGTTGAAACCCGAGGCACCGAAAAGCCCACCGTCCAAGGGACGTAAAAAAAGGGCGAGGATGCAGGAATGAGGGCGGGGGGACCCCACCCCCACGAGGTCACGACCTTCGTCCCTCTTGCGTCC
>JANOOM010000545.1:0-6314 GCA_031421335.1 Armatimonadota bacterium | reverse complement strand
GCTTGACCAGCACTTTGTCCGACAGGGGCCGGAAGTTGACTGCCATGTGAAATTGCCTCCTCGTCACATTTCGTTGAGCGTTAATAAGGTTCGGGTCGAAAAGTCTATTTTAGCACTCGCAGGTGTTGAGTGCTAAAACCGAATCTATTCTACTCGCTTCCGGGCAGGATTGTCAAGGACTAGGGAGAACGAAAAGGCGGGCAGCATCAGCCACCCGCCTTTCTGCCGTTCCGTATGGCATTGATGAAGTCTTCCCTGCCGTTTGCGATCAATTCTTCCGTCCGCCTGATACTCTCCTCCGGCGTGAGCTTCATGCGCGGCGGGCGCTCCGTCACTAGCGCAGGGGGCGCCTTTTTTCTGCCGCACTCTTTTCCAAGCCATGGCTTACCTCCTGACCCTATCTAGAGCCGCCGGATTTCGGCAACGGTCGCCAGTTCGGGTCTCTCTCATCTTCTGACGTGACATGACGCCCCCCCGAGCGGCTATACCCGAACGGCTCGGTGCGCGACAGAAAGCGGTTCTGCTCGTGCCGCAAAGAATAGAAGTTCGCACCACCTGCATAATACCACCTGCATAATCAGGGTTCTCGAACTGAACGCCGTCATCTTCCCAGTCACAGATGGGGCAGAGGGCATGGGTTCCAGGCGGCTCTTGCGGCAGCGTTTTGTATCCACAGCAGGGGCAGGTGTATCTCATCGTCCGCCTATTGTACCACTGCCGAGTCGGGTACAATAGGCTCCATGAGTGAGCGTCTGGACATTGTGCTGTTCGGGATAGACCCGACGGAAAAGATCGTGGCGGTGGAGACGGCGGAGCGAGAGGCGACCCTATTCGTCCGGTCCGGCGAGGAGACGGTGACCAAAGTCGTCCCGTTCGTCCCGTGGCTGGTGACGGACCGGGAGCGGCACTTTCCGGGCGCCCAAACGACGGAATTGGACGGCGAGGGCTACAACTGGCTGGTGCAGTTCCCCCAAGGCTGGCGGTCCTATCAAGAGGCCAAACGGACCTTGCGGGACGAGCACGCGGGCGTCTGCCAGTACGGCAGCGCCATCAAGCAGTTCATGGTGGCGTCGGGGTACACGCTGTTCAAGGGCATGGCCTTCGACGACCTGAAGCGGCTGCAAGTGGATATCGAGACGACTTCGCTCGACCCGAATCTGCCCGACGCGCGCATCTTCATGGTCAGCATTTCCGACAATCGGGGCTTCTCCGATGTGCTCATCGGCGAAGAGGCCGAGATGCTGCGGCGCCTGCTGCTAATCACGCAGGAGCGCGATCCGGACGTCATCGAGGGCCACAACTTTTATTCGTTCGACCTGCCGTACCTCATCGCTCGATGCGCCGCCCACGACATCAGCCCCGCCTTTGGGCGCATGGACAAGCCCGCCGTCATGGGCGCCCCGCGCAACTGCGCCATCGGGACGAACGCGCGGCAGTTCACTCCCATCTATCTGTATGGGCGGCACATCCTGGATACCCTGCTGCAAGTGCAGCGGTTCGACTGGTCGCGCGGGCAGGTTTCATCCTATGGCCTGAAAGAGTGCGCGCAGACGTATGGCATCGCGCCGCCGGACCGCGTGTACCTGGACCGCAGCGAGATCGTGGCAATTTTCGAGAGTGACCCCGAGAAAGTCAAGACGTATGCCGCCCAGGACGTGCAGGAAACGGCGGCTTTGGCGGCACTTGTCGCCCCAACCGAGTTCTACCAGACCCAGATGATCCCCGACTCGTACCAGAACGTCGCCGTGACCGGCAACGGGGAGAAGATCAACGCGATTTTGCTGCGCGAGTATCTGCGGCAGGGCCGGGCGGTCGCAAAGCAAAAAGCTCCCCAGCCCTACCCCGGCGGCTACACCGAGGTGCGCGTCACCGGCGTGGTCAAGCCCATCGTCAAGGCGGATGTCGAAAGCCTGTACCCGAGCCTGATGCTGACCCAGAAGATCGGCCCGGCTTCGGATACCTTGCAGATCTTCCTGCCCCTGCTGTCCGACCTGACCCAGCGGCGGCTGGACGCCAAAGGCCAGCTCAAGAAGACGCCGAAGGACACGCGCGAGCATTCCTACTGGGACGGCCTCCAGAACTCCTTCAAGACGCTTATCAATTCGTTTTATGGCTACATCGGCGGCCCGTTCTACTTCAACGACTACCTCGCCGCCCGACAGGTGACCGAGGCGGGGCAGGCCATCGTCAAGCAGATCGCCGCCGAGCTGGAGGCGCAGGGCGCACGGGTCATCGAGATAGACACCGACGGCGTCTACTTCCAGCCGCCCGCCGACGTCAAAGAAGAGGCGGACGAGCTGGCCTACGTCGAGAAGATCGGCGCGTCGCTGCCGCCCGGCATTCGTCTGGCCCATGACGGCTCCTATGCCGCCATGCTGTCGCTGAAGATGAAGAACTATGTGCTGGTCGAGCCGAACGGCCACAAGATCTTCAAAGGCTCCTCGCTGCGCTCGCGCGCCGACGAGCGCTACGGCCGCCACTTCCTGACCGACGCTGTGGACCTGCTCTTGGACGGGCAGCCCGACAAGCTCTCGCACCTCTATTCCGAGATGATAGACAAGATCGAGGCGGGCCGGATGCCCATCGAGCAGCTCGCCAAGCGCGAGCGTGTCACCGACAAGCTGCTCTCGTCCGAGATGCGGAAGCGCGCTGCTGATGCGATCCGGGGCGCGGGCATCAGCCAGGGGGAGTTCGTCGCGCTCTACCAGAAGAAAGATAAGTCGCTGGGGCTGGTGCAGGACTACGCGCACGACGAAGACAAGGACTACTACGCCCAGAAGCTCTACAAGTTCGCCGGGCGGCTGCGTGAGGCCATCGGCGAGGAGCGTTTCGAGACGTTGTTCCCCAAGCCGGTCCCAGTCGCCAAGCGGCCGGACCCGTCCCAGATGACGATGGACTTGTTCGCGTGAACTTCCTTGCCCACCACGTCCTCGCGACGCGCTTCTTGGCACCTATAAACCCACTGCCGATGTATGTCGTCGGCAGCGCGCTCCCTGATCTGCTTCCCCTAGCCGCCCGCCGCCTCCGCCTGCGTCCGGCCTTGGTCGAGCGGCAGCCGGCGCCGACCGCCGACGAGGAGGCGTTGCGCGCGGGGGTCCTGGTGCATCTGGCGACGGACGCGGCGTTCCACAAAGCCGCCTCATTCGCCGGGGTGCAAGCGGAAGTCAGTGCGATTCTCACGCGGGCGCCGTTTGAGGGCATCCGCGTCCGGCGCTTCTTTGTGGCGCATGTCCTGGCAGAGCTTGCCCTGGACGCCGTCCTGCTGCGGGACACCCCTTCCCTCTCCGATGAGTTCTATCAGGCGTTTGCTGCCGCCGACTATTCCCAAGTCACGCGCTGGACGGAGGGTGCCATTGGCAGGCCTCTGCCGGACCTCCCGGCCGTGCTGACGCGCTTCGCCGAGTCGCGCTACTTGGAGCAGTATCGGGCAGACGAAGGTGTGGCAACGGGGCTGTCCCGGCTCTGCGCGCGGGCGCGGCAGGACACGTTTGAAGGCACAAATTATGCGCGTTTGGTTGATGCGGTCGGGGAGGCGGTGATGGCGGTGGGGCAGCGGGCGGCGGCGCTGCTGGAAGAAACGGGGGCGGCACTATCTGTCCCCGCCCCCTCCGGTGCGGGCTACTCCTGATATAAAGCGCTCTGCGGGACGAGTTCAAACCGTTGACTGGGGCTGACCCAGTGCAGGTGTACTTCGGCGTGGCCGGTGCCGTTCCTCGCGTGCATCGGGCCGTTGAAGTATTCGATCTTGATGTCGTACTTTCTTCCCGCTTCGAGTTCAATGGAGCCACGCCGGGGGGTGAGCGCGTGGTCCTTCCAGTCATTGATGAGTGGCTGTCCATCCACCCAGAGCCGCAAGCCGTCATCCTCTTGCGAAGCGAACGTGTAAGTCTCCGAGTATTTGGGCTGGACTTTGCCGGTCCAGCGCACCGAGAAGATGCGGCTCGCGCCGGGGACGACGGCGGCCCTCATGCCCCAGTTGAAGTCAATCTGGGCGTCGGTCCGGTGTCCGATGGATTTTTCCAGATAGGGAAAGCCCCCGAAGATAGCGGCCGAGAGACCGTGCCCGTTCGTCCCCGGCGATCCGTCTCCCGTCGTACGGGCCGGCTCGCCGTGCAGCAGGTCGCCGACATTGCCGAACGCCTCCCCGCCGCTCGCCACGCGGCGCCCCCCACCCTGCCCGGACCGAAAGCCGATGCCGCCGCTGCCGTAGCCGTCACCGCCTGTGCCGGGCAGGTCCGGGCCGCTCCCGGCCCCGTCACCCGAGGCGCCCGCGCCGGTGCCCCGGCTCGCGCCGCGTCCGCGTCCGGAACCCCGGCCGCTGCCCGCGCCGAGGCCGCCCCCCGTCCCACCGCCGAGACCTGGGCCGTGTCCGCCGTGCAGGGAGGCCAGCAGTTTGCCGTTCAGGCCGCCGCGCCCGCGGCCCTGACCCAGACCGGGGCCGCCGCCCGCGCCCGCGCTGAAGCCAGGATTTTCCTCCACCACAGCGTCTTCCGCCAGTGGGTTATTGACGGACATGATGGACTCGCCGCCGATGCGGGCGCTCATCTTGGGGAAGTGCATCCCCCCCGCCAGACCGTTGTCCTGCGGCTGGTCTTCCGGAGTCTGCGGGCCGTGCGCCGCGCTATGTCCGCCACCGGACGCCCCGCCGGCCAGGCCGCTCCGGGCCGAGGCGACGCGGGTGATCTTGGGCGTGTCGGCATGGACCGCCGGTGTTGCCTCCGGCTTGTCTTCCGGCGTCACCAGCCCGGCCAGCGGGTTCGGCATGTCTAGGTCGGCATGGGAGCGCCGGAGGCGTGGGGTAATGGAAGCGACTTTGACCGGCTCAGCCGCCTCCGGTAACTTCTCCGGCGTGACGGGCCGCGCCGCGCGGACCAGGGCCAGCGGCTTGAAGACGACGGGTTTGGGGATGGCGCGCACGGCCAGCGTCTTGTCCATCGGCTTTTTTTCGACCGGCTTGACCGCAATTTTCGGCGGTGGGGGCTGCTTCTGCGGCAGGGGAACAACCTTGGGCAGTGGCTTGGGCCGGGCGGCGACCTTTGGCTTGGGCGCGGACGGCTTTTTGGCCGGTGGCAGAGACTCCAGAGTCAGCTCGATCTCCTTGGAAGACGGCGCATAGCCCGCAAGTCCGAAGCCCGGCCCGTGCAGGGCGAGGAAGATGTGAATCAGCACGGACAGGGCCAGAAAGCCCGCCAGCCACCACCAGCGCTCGGCTCGCACGTTACGCATTATCAGGCTCCCCCTCGCTTACTGGCTGGCCGACGCGGCGTTTTTCAGGTCGGTGGGCAGCAGGACGCGCGTCAGACCCGCCTGCCGGATGGCGTCCATGACGTCCATCACCTGCTCATAGCGGACCGACTTGTCGCCCTTCAGCAACACGCGCTGGCCCTTGTCGTGGTCGGCAGCCGTGATCAGCAAGGCTTGCACTTGGGGCAGCGTCACGGACTTGCCGTTATAGTAGTAGCGGCCGTCGGGGGCGATGGCAACGGTGACGTCTTTGGCCGTTTCGGGCGCCCCCTCGTGCGTCACGGTCTTCGGCAGGTTCAGCTTGAAGCCGGGGTTATGGATGAAGACCGTCGTCACCATCAGGATGATGACCAGGGTGAGCGAGATATCAATGAGCGGGATCAGGTTGATCTCCGCCACGGGATCGTCTTCGGGCATGGAAGAGCGGTGCATCAGGCAACCCCTTCCCGCGTCCGGGCGCGCAGGGCCAGCGGCCCGAGCAGGGCAACGTGGGCCTGGATCTGGAGAAGCATCATCTGGACGCGGCCCACGAGGTAGTTGTACACGACGATGCTCGGCACGGCGACCAGCAGGCCGAAGGCGGTGGCGCTGAGGGCCTCGGCGATACCGCTCGCCATGGCGTCCCCATTCAGGCCGCTCCTGCTCATGCCCTGGAAGGCGGCCATGACGCCGAGCACGGTCCCGAACAGCCCGACGAACGGCGTGGTGCTGCCAATGGTCGCCAGGGTCCCCAGGAAGCGGCGCAGGCGCATCCGCTGCAAGGCCAGGGCAATATCAGCCGCCGCGGCCAGAGTGTCCTCGCTTTCGCCGCGCAGTGGGGCGAGCGAGTGCAGGATCTGGGCGACCGGGGCCTGGGCGAACTCGGGGGCGGTGAGGGCGTCACTTCGCCCCTGCGCGAGCGCCGCTTTGAGGCCCTCGAAGGTCTCGTCTTCGAGTTTTCGCAGCGACGCCAGTGTCCACAGCCGCTCCAGGATGACGGCGAGGGCGAGGACGGAGCAGATCAGGAGGGGGAAGCGGACGATCCCCGCGTTGTTGAACAGACTGAGCAGCATGTTGAGTTGCCTTTCGGG
>JANOOM010000544.1:0-5630 GCA_031421335.1 Armatimonadota bacterium | reverse complement strand
CGCCCGCCGCCTTCGCGCAGATAGCCGCGCATGGCCCAGAACTGCGTCAGGGCGGCGGCGAGGCGAAGCTCGGTGCCCTCAGTGTCCGTGCCGGCATGGGCGGTGTCATGGGCGGTGTCATGGGCGGCCCGCAAGTTGTCTTCGTCGGCGCTCAGGCGCTCCAGCCACTGGTCCTGGTGGGGGCCGCGCAGGGCCACGGCGGCGGACTGCGCGAGGGCCGTGAAGTGTTCGCCGTGCCGCACCCGAAGCCACGCCCGGTCTTCCGGGTCGAGCTGCTCTTCGGCGAACTCGCGCAGCGTTTCGAGCAGGCGGAAGCGCGGCTCGGCACCGCCGTGTTCCACTGTGACGAGTGAGCGCTCCCGGAGCTGGGTCAGGAACTCCAGGGCGGACGGCTCCTCGCAGACGGCGGCGGCGGCCTCGGCGGTGCAGCCGCCGCGGAAGACGGACAGGCCTGCGAAGAAGCGCTGCAAGAGGGCGGGGATGAGATCATAGCTCCATGCCACGGCGGCCCAAAGGGACCGGTGGCAGCCGTCCTTGTCGCCGCGCCGACTGGTCAGGACCTCGAAGCGGTGGGCCAGACGCTCGTCCATCTGGGCGGGCGAAAGGGCCATGGCGCGGGCGGCCACCAGCTCGATGGCGAGGGGGGTGCCTTCCAAGTGCCGGCAGAGGGAGGAAACGGCGGCGGCGTTGCCGCGCGTGAGCTGGAAGTCGGGGCGGGCGGCCTGGGCGCGGTCCACGAAGAGGCGGGCGGCGGCGGCTTGGGAGACCTGCGCGGGCGTCTCGGACGCGTTCGGCGGCGGCGGGACGGGCAGGGGCAGAACGGGGACCTCGTGTTCGCCGGGCAGGCCGAGCCGGCGGCGCGAGGTGACCAGGCAGGTGAGGGTCGGCAGGCGGGTCAGCAGGGATAGGACCAGGGGAGCGCCGCGCTCGACCAGTTGCTCGAAATTGTCCAGCACGAGCAGGGCGGGCGGCAGGTCGAATAGGGCGGCGGTGACCTCATCGAGCGGGGCAGCGTCATCGGTGCGGGCCAGGCCGAGTGCGGCGGCGACGGCGTCCGGGATGAGGTGGGCATCGGACAGGTCGGCGAGCGGGACGAAGCAGACGAGGCCGCCGGAGTGGTCGGCCACCTGCCGCACCGCTTCGAGGGCCAACCGGGTCTTGCCTACGCCGCCCGGCCCGGAGAGCGTCACCAGCCGCGTGTCGGGCGCCGCCAGCAGTGCGGCGATGTGTGTGATCTCTCCCTCGCGCCCAAAGAACCGGGTGAACTGGAGGGGCAGGCGCACGAGGCGCGGCGCGCGGGCGGGGGGGGCTGCGTCCGCCTCGGCGACGGCGGCATACGGCAGGATGGACGTTCGGGCGGCTCGGCCTTCTTGCTGTAGCTGGGCGCAGCATTCTTCATGCAGCACGGCCAGGCGCGCGCGCTCTTCTACGATCCAGTCGTCGTAGAAGCCGGGCAGCAGGTCCCCGCCATAAAGGGCGGCGGCGCGGGCCAGCGCCTCCGGCTCATCCCCCGCCGTTGTCAGGGCGGCCTCGAAATCGGCGACATCGCAGCGGAAGGCGACCAGGTTGAGGCCGACGAAGCTGCGGTCGGCGAGGAGGACGCTGCCATGCATGAGGGGGGACGGCTCAAGCTGGCGCCGGAGGGAAGCGATAGCGACGCGCAGGCTGAGGCGGGCCGCGCCGAGGTCGGCGTCGGGCCAGAGCAGGTCGCAGAGTTCCTCGCGCGAGTGGGCGCGGCGGGGGTGCAGGGCGAGTCGGGCCAGCAGGGCGGCCACACGCGAAGTGGCGAAGCGAGTCACCTTGAGGTCGCCCATTTCGGCGCGCAGAACGCCCAACAGTTGAATACGCCAGGGTGCGTCCATGTGCCGGTCCCCTTCGCCGCTTCTTCTGCTGTTGTTCCCTGCAAGAATCGTGCCAAGTCTTGCGGGGCGGGGTCACACGGCGCCATGGACGACGCTACCGCCCACGATCGTCGCCCGGATGGAGACGGCCTGCGCCCACTCGTCGGGCGGCAGGGTGAGTGGGTCGCGGTCCAGGACCACGAAGTCGGCGCGCTGGCCGGGGGCGATTCGGCCCCGGTCGGCTTCCAGGAATACGCTGTAGGCGGCCCCCGAGGTGTAGGCGAGCAGGGCGTCGGCGGGAGAAACACGGTGGGACGCACCCAGGACGCGGCCGGAGGGCGAGCGGCGCAGGGCGGCGGCGGCGATGCCGTCGAGGGGGCGGCCGGGGATGACAGGGAGGTCGGAGCTGAAGATGAGCGGCAGGCCCGCCGCGACTGTCTCGGCGTAGGGCATCAGCCGGGCGGCGCGCGAGTCGCCGAGGGCGGCGGCGTAGGCGTCACCGAAGCGCATGAGGAACTCCGGCTGGTAGATGGGCAGGACACCAAGCCGGGCAAGCCGGCCCATCTGGTCCGGCCAGAGCAGCATGGCGTGTTCGATCCGGTGGCGGGCATCCAGGCGGGGTGTCCGGGCGAGCGCCTTGCCATAGGCGCTCAGGCAGAGGTCAATGGCGGCGTCCCCGATGGCGTGGGCGGCGATCTGCCAGCCGGCCTCGTGGACGCGGGCGACCATGTGTTCCAGCGCGTCCGCCTCCCAGACCGCTGTCCCCAGACTCTCGCTTTGGGCAAAAGGCGCGCGCAGGAGGGCGGTCTGCGTGGTCAGGGCACCGTCGGTGAAGATCTTGGCGGGGCCGATGCGGACCCAGTCGGTTTCCGTCGTCAGGTCGCAGGGCGCGGGGATGACGTCCAGGCTCGCCAGATAAGCGAGGGTCATCATCAGGGAGCAGCGGACGGAAAGCGCCCCGGCCTCGGCGGCCTCGTGGTAGGCGGGGATCTCAGCGGCGCTGTCCCAGGCGGAAACGCCGGGCGTTGCGTCCACGGCGCTGGTGACGCCCATGGCGTTCAGCGCGCGCCCGGCTTCGCCGAGGGCGGCGACCTTGTCGGCGTGGGTCGGACTGGGGGCGACTCGGTAGGCCAGCTCGATGGCAGTCTCCAGGAGGGTGCCGGTCGGCTCGCCGGTTTCGTCCCGAACGATGGTCCCGCCGGGCGGGTCGGGGGTCTCGCGGGTGATGCAGGCGAGGCGCAGGACGCGGCTGTTGGCCGAAACGGCATGGCCGGAAGCGTGGGTGATGAGGACGTGAACGTTGCTGCCCGCTACGGCATCCAGGTCGTGCCGGGTGGGGTGGCGGCGCTCGGCCAGGGCGTTCTGACTGTAGCCGCGCCCGCGCACCCAATCCGTGCCGGTGTCCGCCCGCGCTTGCAGGAGTCGGACGAGATGGGGGATCGTCTGGACGTCGGTGAGCGGAACCATGGCAAGGGACAGTCCGAAGCCCAAAATGTGGCAGTGGGCGTCGTGGAAGCCAGGCAGCAGGACGGCCCCTTCCAACGGGACGGCACGTGTTTGCGGCCCGGCCAGCGGCAGGACATCCTCGGGGCGGCCAGCGGCGGCGATGCGGCCCCCCGAGACGGCGACGCAGGAGGCGGGCGTATCCGTTAAAGGCAGGACGGCATGGGTATAGATGAGGTCAGGTGGGGACGGCATTTGCTGTTTCCAACAGGCGCGGCCCCGGATGGGTTCCTGCCGGGGAAGCAGGAAAACCGCTCGCGCTCCCCGAACCATATTATCACTGGAGAACAACCATGCCGACACGCGAGATCGCCCGCTCCGAATGGAAGACCTATTTTGACGAGTTCAGCCGCGCCCGCGTCGGGGAGCGGGTGACGGTGGAGCTGATCCACGACCCGCAGAGCGATCCGCAGTACACCCTGCGGCGGGAGCCGCTGGTTGGCATCTCGTTCGAGGAGAGGGGCAGCGAAGAGGGCGCGATCGAGATCATCGCCGGGGGCGAGGGGGACAACTCGGTCACGCACGCCATCACTCACCCGGTCCATGTTTATCATAAGAACGCGCGGGGACTGATCAGCAACGAGATCAACGTGGACGAGGTGCTGGAAATCACCTCGACGGACGACCCGCGCATCACGTTCCTGCGCTTCGAGCCGGCCGAATAGCGGGCCGTTTGGAGAACCTAGCCATGTCACAACCGCCGCCCTGGCCGCCGCAGCCCGGCGGGCGGGGGCCGCAGTTCCCGCCGTACTCGCCTTACCCTTCCCAGTACCCGCCGCAGCCGCTCCGTTCCGTCAGCAGCGGATTGATCCTGGCTCTTGGCATTATGGGGCTGCTGATCTGCGGCGTGTTCGGGCCATTCGCGGCCGTCATGGGCGGCAACACGGTCGCAGCGATCGACCGGGGGGAAGCGGACCCGAGCGAGCGCGGGTCGGCCAACACGGGCCGGATATTGGGGATCATCGGCTCGGTGTTCCTGGTCCTATCCGTGCTGCTGGTCCTTGTGGGCGTCGCAAGCCCTTCTTTCCGGCAGGGGTTCGCGCAGGGGTTTGAAAAAAGCTACCACGGCGGCTCTTCCGGCGGCTCTTCCAGCCAATGACGGCGCTGGTTCAGTGCGTGCCGAATTTCAGCGAGGGGCGCCGGCCCGATGTCATCGCAGCCATCGTGGAAGCGGTGCGCGGGACGGAAGGCGTTCGGCTGGCGGATTGGAGCGCGGACCCGGACCATAACCGGATGGTGGTGACTTTCGTCGGGCCTCCCGGCGCAGTCCGCGCCGCCGCTTTGGCCGCCGCCGCTGTGGCCGTGGCCCGGATAGACATAGGCGGCCATCAGGGGGTGCATCCACGCTTGGGGGCGCTGGACGTGCTGCCGTTCGTGCCGCTCCGGGGCATCAGCTACGAGGAGTGCGCCGCCCTAGCCCGCGGGGTCGGCGAGGAGATGGCGGGGCGACATGGCCTGCCCGTGTTCCTCTACGAGTTGGCCTCGCCGGGGCGACGCTCCCTACCTTTCGTCCGCAAAGAGGCGTTCCGAACGCTGATGCCGGACTTCGGGCCTGACTTCCCCCACCCCACAGCGGGGGCGGCTGTCGTGGGGACGCGCGGGGTGCTGATCGCCTACAACGTCGTCCTTTCCACGCCGGATGTCGCCGTCGCCCGCGCCATCGCCCGCGAGATGCGGGGCGCGGCGGACCTGCCGGGTGTGCGCGCCCTGGGGCTGGAACTGCCGTCGCGCGGGCTGACGCAGGTATCCATGAACTTGATCCGGCCCGCCGAAACGCCGCTTCTGGCGGTGCTGCGGCGGGTGGAGGAAGAAGCGCGGGCGCGGGGAACCGTGATCATCGAGAGTGAGGTGATCGGGACGCTGCCCGGCTTCAGCGCGTTCGGGGTGTTGGGCGACGCGCTGCGGGCGGCGGGGCTGAAGCCGGGGCAGGTGCTGCTGGAGAATTGGGGCGCGGGAGGGCAGGAGTAGGGCGGGGAGCAGGGCGGGGAATAGGGCGAGGAGCAGGGCGAGTGAATAAATTCACTCGCTGGAAGGCGCTGCGCGCCGGACAGTCAACGGATGAGGAGGGGCACTCAGGCGGAGTGCCCGGCGAGGAGGGGCGGACGCTCGCCGGGCGTTTTCAGGCGGTCTGCTCTTCTTCGGCCTCCTCGTCGTCCGGCAGTTCAATAACGGCCGTCCGGGCGGGGGCGGCGGGGAACTGCTGCGCGCGGAGGGTCTTCTCCTGGGCCTTCTGGCGGGCCTCCATCTGGGTAAGGCGCTTTTGGAGGGCCTTGATCTCGCCGTCCT
>JANOOM010000543.1:0-1940 GCA_031421335.1 Armatimonadota bacterium | reverse complement strand
CTCGCCAGCCGTGAGGTCTCGCCGCTCGACTCCGTAGTCGTCTCGGTGACGCAGTTCCACGCCGGGACGGCCTACAACGTCATCCCCGGCGTGGCCGAGCTGAAGGGGACGGTGCGCTGCCTGAGCAACGAACTGCGCGACTCCATGCCGTCCCGGATGGAGCGGATCGCGGCCGGGCTGTGCGCCGCGTTCCGGGCCGAGTACGACTTTTCCTACGAACCCGGTCCGCCCGTCGTCGAGAACGATGCGCGGGTGACGGCGCGCATCGAGTCGGTCGGGCGCGCCCTGCTGGGGCCGGAGAACGTCCACTTTCTGGAGACGCCGTCCATGGGCGGCGAGGACTTCGCCTACTATGTGCGCGAAGTCCCCGGCGCCATGTTCCGACTCGGCGTCGGCACGGAAGTAACGGCCCTGCACACGCCCACCTACAACTTCACCGACGGCGCCCTGGCGCACGGGATCGGCATGTTCACGCTTCTGGCGCTCGGGGGTGGGTAGATCGGCTTCGACATCTTCGCCGCCGCAGGCGGCGCCGATAAGGCCGTCGCCTGGACCTTCACGGACGCACTGGATACCCCAGACCCGAGCGCCAAGGTCAGCGGCATCGAGATGCCGCCACACTGACCGCGCCCAGCGGGTGAGGACAGACAAGGCAACCTGCGCTCGTGGAGAGCGCGGATCGCTTTCGTCAGCCGGACATCGGCAGCGTGTCGTACACCTGGACGCGGCTCCAGAATTGGCCGCACTCGGCGATGAAGCGCAGATGGTCGGGATGGTGCTCATAGACGTCACACGCGGCGGCGTCCACGAACTCGACGAGCAGCGCCAGGCCATAGGAATTGTCTACGACGTCGCGCGGGGTGCCGGCGGGCCGTCCTACGGTCAGCCGCACGACGCCGGGAATACCGCTCAGGTGAGTTCGACATCCCTCAGCGATGCGCTCGGCGTCGCCCGGCTCTCCGTCTCTACGCACCCAAAAAAAGACGGTGTGGAAAAGGCCCGTCGGTCGGGCCGTCTGTTCTTGCGGCATATATCAATCCCCCTCGATTCTCCTCTTTACCCACCTGACGAAAATTAAATGACAGATATTGTTTTATGTCACTCGAAACGGGTATAGCAGACTCATGAGCGAGACGGCACTGACGCGGGAAAAGATCATGGAGGCGGCGGAAGACGTCTTGCGGCGCTTTGGTCCGAGCAAGGCCACCGTCGTGGATGTGGCCCGCGTCCTCGGGGTCAGCCACGGCAGCGTCTACCGGCACTTCGCCAGTAAGACCGAACTGCGCGACGCCGTCACACGAGTCTGGCTGGCGCGATTCAACGAGCCGCTTGAGGCGATCATCGCGCAGGACGGCCCGGCTGCCGAGCGGCTGCACCGCTGGCTGCGCGAACTCAGCGCGATGAAGCGCCGCCGGCTCTTCGATGATCCCGAGCTATTCACCACCTATTGCGAACTGGTGGCGGAGGCGCGCGATGTCGTCGGGGAGCATGTGGACTACTTGACCGCCATGGTCGCCCGCCTCGTCCGGGAGGGCGCGGCGCGCGGCGAGTTCGCGCCCGGCGACCCAGCGGCGACGAGCCGGGCCGTGCTCGGTGCGACCGCCCGCTTCCACCACCCCGCACACGCCTCAGAATGGTCCCACCCCGACCTTGAACGGGACTTCGAGGAGGTCTGGGCACTCATTCTCAGCGGCCTCAAAGCAAGAGCTTAGAGACTCTGTGGGAACTCCGAGTGGGCGGTTGAAACCGCGCCAACAACCTCACAAAGTCCACCTGCGTGGACTCAGAAAGATAGGATCTTGGAATCTGTATTAACCTGCGGAGGCAGGTTTTGTGCCTTTGTTGGCGCGGCTTCAACCGCCCGCAAAGCAGTGCAGGAATTCCGCCCCCGCCGTCGAACTCTAGCCTCACACCACTTCCCGCAACGAACAACGAAAAGA
>JANOOM010000542.1:0-2790 GCA_031421335.1 Armatimonadota bacterium | reverse complement strand
TGGCCCGAAGGCCCGACGTCAGTCCCGCGGCGGCCACTCTTCACCGGGGAAGCGCGCCCGCGCGAGGTCGCCGGGTTGTAGGACAAGGCCCTTCTTCGGTATCCACTGCCCTTGACGGTGAACCCAGCCTTCCACCTGGCTGCTCCTGATTTGACTCGTGGACCCATCTTCGCGGACGATTATTAGTCTCCCCGTCTCCTGCGGGTCCTCGGCGTAGCAGTCCTCACCGCAGTGTGGAAAATGGACGTTGCAAAGCGCAACCACGGTCCCTGAGCCGGGCCGGGGCGCTTTGATGAAACTCAACTCGCCGAGGACATTCATGTCGCTGGCGAGAGCCGGCAGTGACCCATTGAGGTACTCGTACCCCCACGTCTTCTCGAAGTGTCCCCACCCTTCCGGGCAGTGGAAGACCTCCGCGTTCCGAGTGTAAGGCGCCAGCAGTGTCCACACCAGATGGGGCGTGTGGGCCAGAACGGGGTCGTCCGGCGGATAGTCGCCGTCATTGTCTGCCGCGTACTGGTGGAGCGCCAGCGAAATCTGATGCAGGTCCGAGGCGCAGGCGGTCATGCGTGCCCGGTGGCGGGCAGAGGCGAAGACGGGGAACAGGATGGCGGCGAGCGCAGCCAAAACCGCGAGGACGACCAATAGCTCAATCAGCGTGAAGCCCTGCTTCTTTGTGCTCATAACCCTTGTGAACGCGAACACGATTGGGAGCGGTTCGTCACGCCCGCAACAGTTTCCGGTTCCGCAGCAGGAAGCGCTGCTGCTCGAAGATGTAGGCGACGATCTCCTCGCGGTCTTCTTCCGTCAGCAGCGGCGGGCCGAGGACGCGCAGGCGGACGAGGTAAGTGCGCGTCGTCCCCTGGGTCGTGACGCGGCAGTCGAGGGCGTCCGCTTCCACCTCGCGCGGGTCGCCCGCTTTGCCGGTGGGGATGCGGACGCTGACGCGCAGGCCGCCGAGGACGGGCTTGGGGGAGGCGAGCAGGGCACCGCCGCCGGACAGGTTGACGAGCCGGGCAGCGATGGGGGCGGTGCTGCCGGTCTCGCCGCGCACGCGGAAGGCGGTCGGCGACTGAAGCGGCAGGCGGTAGAACTGGCGGCGCTGGACGCGCGTGATGACGCGCGGGCGGGAAACAGTGAGCGTCCCGGCCTTGACCGGGCCGACGACGCGTGTCTGGCACTCATACAGGTCATCGGCGCGGATAAAGGAAAGCGTCAGCAGTGTGTGCGCGGGGAGGGCTGGGGCGTAGTCCGCCCCGGCTTCCGCCGCGCCGGACGACTCGGGGCTGTCCAAGACGATCCGGCGTAGGCCGACGGCACGGACGCGGGCATGGTAGACGCCGAGGTGGGCATCGCCCGCCGCGTGCAGGCGGACGGTCTCGCCGACGCGCGGCAGGGCGACGCGCTCGTTGGACGGCTCGCCCGACGTCCCCGGCAGCCACTGGTTCCAGAAAGGCATTAGCCTTTTTACCTTCCTACTTCTTGTCGCACTACTTCTTGTCGCACTACTTCTTGTCCCAGAGGCCCAGCTTTTCTTCTGCCGCCTGCGCGGTCAGCATCTCGGTCTGGGCGGCCTTTTCCAGTTTGGAGACGCTGTCGCTCTGCTTGGTATCGCCGGTCTCGATGAACGTCCGCAGCGTTGCCGCTTCCTGCGCGAGCAGGTTGGTGGAGAGCATCCGGTGCAGGTGGGAAAGCTTGTATTCGGCGGGCGGCGTAACGCGGGCGACGAAGCCGGCGAGTGCCTGGGCCTGGGCGTCGGTCGTCTTGGCGCCGTCGTAGAACTGCTCGCGGGTGCTCTTGCCGCCGGCGAAGGCGTCGCGGGAGGCTTCCAGGGTGCTGCTGAGGGTGTCGGCGCGGTTCTTGACGATCTTAAGGGCCAGTGCGTAGCCGTCTTTACCGGCGTCCTGAAGCGCGGCCAGGCAGTCGTCGTAGCGGGCCTGGGTGGCGTAGAGCTGGGCGAGGTGAGCGTCGGCGGAGTGGTCGCTGGCCGGTGCCAACCGTTTCGCAGCCTTGTATTCGGTCTCGGCGCCAGCAAGGTCGCCGCTGTTCCACAGGGCTTCGGCCAGCCCGGCATGGGCAGCGGGGTCGTCGGCGTTGCGCTCGATCTGGACGCGGAAGCGGGCGAGGGTGCCGTCTGAAGTGCCGTTCTCCTGATCGAGCTGGGCGAGGAACTGCTGCAAAGGCTGGCTGTCTGGTGCGATCTCAAGCGCGCGCTGCGCCTCGCTGAGAGCTTTCTCGCTCAGTCCACCTTTTTGGTACGCCCGTGCCAGCTTGAGGCGCGGGGCGAGGCTCAGGGGTGCGCCGTTGACGGCCTGCCGGTACAGGGCGATAGCGCCGACGACGTCGCCGCCTTCCAGTGCAGAGTCGCCCCTGTTCATCAGGGGCGCGATGGCCGCCAGGTCTTCCGCCTTGGGCTGCGGCTTGATGACGGGGAGGGTGTCAGAGGTGGGCGCAGGCCGAACAGCAGGCGTGACCGTCTCTTCCTGGGGCGTCGGCGTAAAGATGCTGCCGCGCGGCGGCAGGGCTGCGACCAGGGGAACCTGTGGGCGCGGCTGTTTGACGACGGTGGGCGGTATGACCTTGTGAGACTGGAAAACGGGCACGCTGACGTAGGGAGTGGGTGGCGTCGGGGGCCTGACGATGGGCGCGGCGGGGGGCGGCACGACTACCGGCGGGGGCGGCACGACAACCGGCGCGGGCGGCTCGACTACCGCCGCGGGCGGCGGGGCGCCGCGCGCCGCGGGCGGCTCGAACAGCGGCGCGGGCGCCTCGCCTTGCGGGGGGGGCGCC
>JANOOM010000541.1:0-4300 GCA_031421335.1 Armatimonadota bacterium | reverse complement strand
CCTCAAGCGGCGGCACAATCAAAGCCGTGCGTCAGCAGGGGACGACGCTGGCCCTGGACTTCGAGGCGGGGGAGACCATGGAGATCCCGCTGGCCGAGGAAACGTCGAGTGTCATGGTGCGGGGCAAGGACAGCACGATGGAGTACGCGGACTAAAGGCGGAGGGCTGACCCGATGGCGGAACTCGTAACGGGAATGTTCCTGACGCGCGATGCGGCGGAGCGCGCCGTGGCCGACTTGCAGGGACTGGGCTATGGGCAGAACCAGATCAGCGTGATGATGAGCGACCAGACGCGCGCCCATCAGTTCGCGGTTGACGCGGCGGTGTCGGCGGCCGAGGGGGCGGGCGGGGGCGCGGGCCTCGGCGGCACCTTGGGCGCCCTCGTCGCCCTGCTCTCGGCGGGCGGCGCGGTCGTGGCGACAGGCGGGGCTGCCGTTCCGCTGGTGGCCGGGCCTCTGGCGGCTGCCCTCATTGGAGCGGGCATCGGGGGCATCGGCGGTGGCCTGCTCGGGGGGCTGATCGGGGCGGGGGTCTCTAAAGAGCGGGCGCGCGTTTATGAAGAGACCCTGTACACGGGCGGCATCCTGCTGGCCGTCCATGCGGGCGGCGACGAAGTGCCGCGCGTGCGCCAGGTCTTGGAAGCGGACGGCGCGGTGAACGTGCAGAATTAATGCGTCCCCCGCAGCGAGGTCAGAGGTCTTTGTCTTTGGCCCGGCGCTTGGCTTCCAGCAGCCGGTTCGTGTAACCCTCATCGCCTGATTTCGCCGCCCCGCCCCCTTCGGGCGCGGGCGGTTTCGTCTTGGGCAGGAGCGAGGCAACGAAGGGGAACGGGTCGTCGTCGGCCTCCTTGGCGCGGGAAGCGCGGCGGCTCAAAAGCTGCTGCGTGGCCGAGGCTTCCTCATCAGTCACCGCAGTGCGCGCCGTCGTCTTGCGTTCCAGCAGGCGGTCCATCTGCGGGGATGAGGGCTGACGGCTCGGGGCGGCATTGGCGTCGCGGTAGGCGGCGACGCGCGCTCCGACAGCCGTGGCGCCGGTCGAAACGGCGCCGGAGACGGACGAGGGCCGCAGCAGCAGGCGCCGGATGGCGACGTCTACCAGGAACAGGATGGCGGCCAAAAGGAGCAGCAATGGCCCGATGTCGCGGACGCCGACCACCCACGAGGGGGCGTCGCGGTAGATGAGGGCCGCGTCGTTCTGCACCTTGCCGCCGGTGCCTTCGGTCAGGCGCGTCAAGAGCGGCAGGTTCGGTCCCAACGTCCGGTACTCGGGCGAGTACGGGACCACGAGGCTGACGGTCTGCGAGGGCGGGGCCGGGCCGCTCGCGCCCGCATCGCCCTGGTGGACGTTGACGAGGTACGGGCCGGTCTGGTCGGCATCGAAGACGCCCTCATAGCGGCCCGGCCCGGTTTGGGACAATGTGACCGGCTTCAAGGCCAGATCGGGGCCGACGACGTTTGCGCTGATCTTGGAGCCGTTGGCGAAGCCGCCCGCCGTCGTGAAGGCGTCCACGACAAGGTGGCCCTTGCCGTTCTGGTTGTCGAGCGTGGACTGGAAATCGGCATTCGTGTTCTGGCGCAGGGACCAGCGCAGTGTCTGCGCCCAGAAGCGGGCGTAGCCGGGCCAGCCCAGCCAGTGGACGGCCCAGTGCGGGCGGTCATCGCTGGTGAAGGCAAAGGTGCGGCCCAGACCGTAGCGCCAGTAGGCGAAGACGGGGTCGCGGTGATCGGGGGCGGTCAGGGCGACGACCGCGCCGGGCTTGGCCGAGGACACGTTGTAGCCCAGCAGAGGCGGCTCGGAACCCCAGTCAATGCCCGCGATCACCTCGTCATCGGGGATAGGCTTGGCGAGGAACGGCTCTTCGATGATCCGCAGCTTGCTGACCGACTGCTGATCTTTCAAGAGGAGGCGCGGCAGGTCTTCGGGCTTCTCGGCGACATAAGCCGAGCCGCCGCCGATGGACGACAGGGAGGCCAGGAACTGCGCGCCTTGGGCGTCCGCGCCGGTCGCGATGGTGGAAAGCGTGATGCCCTGCTTTTTGAGGTTGAGCAGGCTCGTCGAGTTCTGGCCCGACTCGTTGATGGCATCGCCGTCCCCCAGGAACATGATGTGCTTGACCTGGGCGGTCGTGTTGGAGAGGACGCGGCCCGCTTCTAAAATATACGGGTCATAAGTCGGCGGGTCGTTCATGTCGGTGAGCGTCGCCATCTGGCTCTTCAGCTTGGCCTTGTCGGTGACCGGCTGCATGGGGATGCGCCAAGTCCCGTTACAGTCCTCGACCCCGATCTGGTCCTGCGGGTCCAGCAGGTCCACGACGGCCTTAGCCGCCTCGATGGACATGTTGACGTTGCCCGGCTCTTCCAGGTCCTCAATGACGAGGGCCACGGCGACCGTCGGAAACCGCTTCTTGTCCTTGATGTCCATGCGGACCGGCAGGGCCGTCTCGATGGGCGTGCCGGTGTAGGACCCGGCCGCGAACGAGTTGGGGCCTCCCACCATGCCAAGCCCCACGCCGAACTCTTTGGACGCCGTTTCCAGAGCGCTCATCTGCCCTGGCCCCAGCTCATCGGCGGGCACGTCGGACAAAACGACGGCGTCGTAGGAGGCCAGGGCGGCAACGCTCGCGGGGATGCCGCCGGGCGTCTGCACATCCATGTCTATCTGCTGGGCGGCCAGCGCGTTCTTGATGCTGGCGATGCCCGGCGAAGCGGCGTCGGCAATATAGAGGACACGCGGGCGGCCCTGGACAGACACGAACCCGAAGCCGTGGTTGTTCTCGGCGATGGTGTCGTTGGGGGCCGACAGCACGGCGTCGTACTTGTGGAAGCCTGCGCTGTGGACGGTCTCCGAGTAGCTGAAGGCGTTCTTGCCGGCCTTGAGCTGGACGGTCTGCGCCCCGAGCGGCTGGCCGTCACGGGTCAGCGTCAAGGTCCCCGTCTGGGCGATGGTGCTGGAAACGACCACGCGGACATTGAAGGGCTGATCCTGCCGCGCCCGCGTCGGCATGGAAACGTCGTCCACCATGGCCTCGCCGGACTGCGTCCCGTTCGCCTCCTGCCCCAAAGCGGTCGGGGCGACGTCCACGCGGACACCGTCGGCGCGCAGGCCATCTATCTCGGTCTCGGCCTCGCCGACGTTCTCGTTGCCGTCGGACAGCACGACCACCTTGCGGCCCAGTCCCGCCGGGAACGACGACTTTGCCAGCCGCAGCGCGCCGGCGAGGTCGGTGGCGTCGCCCGCCACGGTCGGTTTGCCCTGTTCCAGCGTCTGCATCGTCTCGGAGGGCGCCTCGTCCACATTGGAAGTGCGCCCGAACTCGATCACGCCCCCCTGGTCCCCTGCCCGCTTCGACCCCAGCGCCTTGTTGATGTACTCGCGCCCCGCCGCCTGCTGGTCGTTACGGATGGACTTGGAGACGTCCAGCAGGAAGATCGTCGCCAGCTTGTCCGACCGCTGGACGAGGTGGATGCCGGCGAGGGCGCAGACCAGAAGAGTCGCCAGCAGGGCGCGGGCGACCAGAGCGAGCTGGGCAGTGCCGGGGTTCAGGCCGGCGTAGGAGCGCCGCCCGATCCACCAGAACGCCGCGAGGGCACAGGGCAGCAGGAGCAGGAACCAGGGGCGGTCGAAGGAGACGGGGCTTTGCATAGGCGGTTGTTAAGAGAAGGACGGGAATCATGTCGTCAGGAACCATGCCATGAATGGCACGGCTAGACGGCCTGCGGCCAGGGAAACCCCGCTTCGCGGGGTTGGGAGTTCCCAGTCGGCGGCGCGCTCCATCTTGGCGGAGAGTTTACCGGCAGCGTGGTGCTCTTTTTGGCGGCCTACATACCGGACGATGCGCGGCAGGTCGTTCGAGGTGAACGTCAGCAGTCCGTAGCCTTCCTGCCAGTAGAGGCAATCTTGCGCTCCGGGCCGGTGGTTGATGAAGTGCCCGGAGGCGCCCTTGACCTGGTGCATGAAGTCAGCCGGGGCCAGCGTCGCCGGCAGTGTGACGGCGAGATGCACATGATCCACCATCCCGTTCAGCGCGTGAATGTGGACTTTCAGAACCTTGCAGCTCTGGCGGATGTGCCGGTGCAACGCCCGCTCTATCTCGTCCGTGATGAGAGGGTCCCGCTTGCGCGTCGCCCAGACGAAGTGCTGAAATGCTTCCATGTAAATGCCCATTGGCCCGCCCTCCTAGCTTTGTTGTTTGAATCCCTTGCGATGTGCCTGGACTGTGCGCCCGGACCGTGGGACCGTGGGACCGTGGGACCGTGGGACCGTGGGACCGTGGGACCGTGGGACCGTGGGACCGTGGGAC
>JANOOM010000540.1:0-3430 GCA_031421335.1 Armatimonadota bacterium | reverse complement strand
AGCGGCCATTCCTGCCAGGCGACGGAGTATGCGCTGACCTCGAACGTGCCGCTGGTCCTGGACCCGCAGGACTGCTACATCGTCTGCGTCGGGGCGGTCGGGTACAGCCGGGACGGCATCACAAAGCCACGTTACGTCGTTTATGATGGCGAAGCGGGGACGGTGGAGAGCCGGACGGTGGACGCGCCGACCTTGCGGTTGGGATGAGGACATACGGTGAAGGAAAGAGGGCGCGGCAAGCGGCGCCCCTACAGGAAACTTTCCCATCATAGGGGACTTTTCTCTTTTAGCAGTACCCTTGTGGTAAGATGAAGGCTATGACCCAGACCGTGAACACCAACCAGAACCCGTCCCAGAAGTCTTATCACTTGACGCACCTTAGAGAACTTGAAGCCGAGTCCATCTTCGTCATCCGCGAGGTGGCGGCGCAGTTCGAGCGGCCCGCCCTCCTGTTCTCGGGGGGCAAGGACTCGATCATCCTCAGCCACCTCGCGCGCAAGGCGTTCTGGCCGGGGCGCATCCCCTTCCCCCTGCTGCACATTGACACGGGGCACAACTTTCCCGAGGCCATCGAGTACCGGGACAGGTGGGTCGAGAGACTGGGGGCGAAGCTGATCATCCGCTACGTCCAGGACTCGATTGACCAGGGGCGGGCCGTCGAAGAGAAGGGCTACGACGCCAGCCGCAACCTGCTCCAAACGGTGACGCTGCTGGATGCGATCGAGGAGCTGAAGCTCGACGCCGCCCTGGGCGGGGCGCGGCGCGATGAGGAGAAGGCGCGGGCGAAAGAGCGGTTCTTCTCGCACCGGGACGAGTTCGGCCAGTGGGACCCCAAGGGGCAGCGGCCCGAGCTTTGGAACCTATTCAACGGGCACAAACACATGGGCGAGCATTTTCGGGTCTTTCCGATCTCCAACTGGACCGAGATGGACGTGTGGCAGTACATCTTGCAGGAGCGGATTGATCTGCCGGACCTGTATTTCACGCACGAGCGCGAAGTGATCGAGCGCGATGGGGTCGTGCTGGCAAACTCGGAGTTCCTGAACAGGCGGCTCACGGAGACGCCCGAGAGGCGGCAAGTGCGCTTCCGCACGGTGGGCGACATGACCAACACGGGGGCGGGGATGTCGCCGGCGAGTTCGGTGGAGGAGATCATCCAGGAGGTCGCCGCCGCCCGGACCACCGAGCGCGGGATGCGGGCGGACGACCGGCGCTCGGAGGCGGCGATGGAAGACCGCAAAAAAGAGGGCTATTTCTGATGCGATCCCAAGTGTGCCTGCTGGCTGTGCTGGCGCTGTCCGCTCTGGCGCTGTCCGCGCTGACCCCACCCGCGCGGGCGCAGCAGGTGTATGTCGGGTCGGCGAACGGGTGGGACGCGATGAACGCGCACCCGGAGCAGTGGGCGTTCGTCCGGCATCACGCCGACGGGTTCTACGTCAACTTCATCCAGATGCTGAAGCCCGACGCCAAGAAGTGCGCCCGAACGTCGGCCCTGTTCACCAACAAGAACGCTTATTACGAGTCGGACTCGCGCTCGGCGGGCCTGGGCGGGTTCCCGGACGGCGGCCAGTTCAGCCGGGCGTTTCAGGCGCAGCAGCTACAAGCGCTGCTGGACGGCGGCTTCAAAGTCCCCTATACGAGCCTGAACTACGGCGTGGACGACCTCAAGCTCGCCGATTTGAAGCGGCAAGGGCTGGCGCCGGGCGTCTCGCGCCCCTGCCTGGCCCAGAACGGGCCGTGGACGTTCAGCGGCGGGGACATCATGGCGGAGGGCGGCGACAACGCCCGGATGCGGGCGGACACGGCCCGCACCGACGGCGCCTCAACAGACGGGCCACTGAGTCTGTGGCAGGCGGACCAGGGGCAGATGCGGACCGGCAGCTTTTCCCTCGTGAAGTACGCACACCGCCTGCACAAAACGGCAGCCGTGATGGTGACGCCCTACAACCTTTCGCCGCCCTCGCTGTGGCTCGCCGCCGCCCAGGGGTGCGTCCGCCAGCACGAGGACGCCGGGGCGAAGCCGGATATCTGGATCGTGTTCGAGTACGCGACGGACACGCCCACCCTGCCGGAAACCGTGAACGGCAAGCCGGCCGACACGATCACAGGCATGGCCTACTGGCTGATCCACCACGTCCAGGACCCAAAGCACTGGGCGCGTCTGACCGGCCCGGCGGCGGGCAGCGGCGGGGCGCAGACGGTGACGGTCCGAAACGACAGTGCCTGGATGGACCTGTGCCCGGTCCTATCCGCCCGCGTCAAGGACCCCGCCCAGGCCTGGGACGTGCGTTTCCGGCTGGGCGGCCGGGACGTGACCCGGCAGATAACGTCTGGGAGCGGCCTGCCCTTCCTCGGTGCCCTGCGCCTGTGGCCGGGCAGCGCCAAACAAATGCAGGTCGTGGTGGAGCGCAGGAAGAGCGGCGGGCACGATACCGCGCCGCCTCTCGTTGAAATCGGCCTGCGCCCGAACCCGGCCGCGCCGGCGAGGGCGGCCCAGGTGTTGACATTGCGCCCCACAGCGGGGCGGGTCGCGCGGGGGCGCTGATGGATAAGCTACGAGGGACGAAAGAGGTTATGCCATGGATGAAGTGCTGACGCGGGCCGAGATGGAAGCGCGCTTTGACGGCGAGTGGGTGATGATCGCCGAACCGGAAGCGGACAACAATTTGGAAGTCTTACGCGGGCGAGCAGTTAGCCACGGTCAGGACCCGAACGCTATCTATCAGGGGGCGATAGACCAGAGCATACGGCATTAGGCATCGCTCTATTTTGGCGAGGTGCCGAAGCACATCTGTATCAACATAGGGTTGTTTTATTAGCGGTGAGCGGACCAATGAGGATGAGCCAGGACGAGTGATTGAAATCACTCGCTGCGCGCCTGACCTGTCCAGGGGACAGAAGATAGCCAACATAGACGCCATCGCACTGGCCGCATCTGTGCCCCTTGTCCCTTGGAAAAATCTGCGCGGTGCGAGTGATTTCAATCACTCGTCCGACTCGTCTTTGCCCCTGGGATGCACCACACCGGCGCAACTTCGCTAAAGGACATATAAAGATTGAACACGGAACGACTCGCACAGCAGATCGCGTTTCTGCTGGAGATAGACAAACTCAAGACCGTCCTGCGGCGGACGTACCTGCTGGACGACCCGCGCCACGAGAACTCGGCGGAGCACTCCTGGCACCTGGCCGTCATGGCGATGCTGCTGGCGGAACACGCGAACGCGCCTGTCAACCTGCTGCACGTCCTGAAGATGCTGTTAATCCATGACGTCGTGGAGATCGACTCGGGCGACACCTACATCTATGACGTGGCCGGCAACGAGAGCAAGGCGGCGCGGGAGCAGGAAGCGGCCAAACGCATCTTCGGCCTGCTGCCTAGTGACCAGCAAGAGGAAATGCACCGGCTCTGGGAGGAGTTCGAGGCGCG
>JANOOM010000539.1:0-7287 GCA_031421335.1 Armatimonadota bacterium | reverse complement strand
CTGGCGGGGCTGGACGAGCCGCGCCTGACTCTCTACCCCGCGCTGGGACACCGGGGGAGCGTCGGCAACTGGGCGCGCGCCCTGGACATCCCGCGCGGCGAGTTCATGACCATCCTGGGCCAGGATGACCGGTTGGACCCGAACTATTTGGCTGTCATGGACGTTCTGATACGCCAGCACCCGGACGCGGGCCTGTACCACGCGCATTTCCGGTTTATAGACGGCAGGGGAAAACTGATCCGGCCCTGCCGCCCCCTGCCCGCCCGCGAGACAGCCGCCGAGTATCTGACGGCCCTGTTCACCGGGGCGCGCGACACTTACGGTACGGGCTACTTGATGCGCTCGGCCCACTATGACCGGGTCGGCGGCATCCCGCCATTCGAAAAGCTGCTATTCGCCGACGACGCCCTGTGGATGACTCTGATGCATGGGGCATACAAGGCGACCGCGCCCGAAGAGTGCTTCTCGTGTCGCCTGCACCCGGCGAGCGCGAGCGGCGGCACGGGCTGGCAGTCGTGGTTGGCCGCCCTGCCCCTGTATGCGTCGCTTCTGGCCGGCCTCGCGGCCCGCGACCCGGAGTTCGCCCGCGCGTATGCCACCCATGCGCCCCCCTACTTCGATGGCTGGCGGCGGTCCCTGTGGACGCTCGCCCTGACGCGGGCGACGCGGCAAGAGCGGCGCGTCGAGCCGGAGGCCTTGGGGGCGATCACAACCGTCGCCGCCCGCCTACCGCCCGGCCTGCGCTTGAGCGAGGGGCAAACGTTCGCGGCGGGGGCGGGGATGAAGGCGCGCGAGTGGATCAACAAGCACGGGTGGGCGCGGGCGGCTTATAACGCTTATGTGCGCGGGCGGTATGGGGGCGGATGAGGCGGGCGGTTGAAACCGCGCCAACAAAGGCACGAAGTCACCCTTCGGCGACTCAGACTCCAAACTCCGTATTAACCTGCGGAGGCAGGTTTTGTGCCCTTGTTGGCGCGGTTTCAACCGCCCGCCTTCCTCGTCCAAGAATGAAGGTGGAAATCGGACATGAAAATCGGCATTGACGCGCGCACCCTCTCGGGGCGCTTCACCGGCGACCGCACCTACTGGCGCGGGCTGATCGGCGGCCTGGCCGCTGTGGACGCCGCGAACGAGTACGTCCTGTATACGCGCCTGCCCCTGGACGGCGACCCGCCGCCGGGCCTGGGGGCGAACTTCTCCTGGCGGCAGCTCGCCGTCCCGTCGAACGACGCCCTGTGGATGCTGGCGGGCTGGCCGCGCGCCCTCAAGGCCGACAAGATTGATGTCGCGCACACCCAGTACAATGTCCCCTTGCTCGGCGCCCCCTGCCCGATCGTCACCACCGTCCACGACGTCTCGTTCCGGGTCCACCCCGAGATGTTCCTGCCGCGCGACCGCCGGATACTCAGCACGCTGGTTCCGCGCTCCATGCGGAAGGCCGCCCGCGTCATCGCCGTCTCGGAAAGCACGCGCCGGGACATCCTGCGCTTCTACCCGCGCGTGCCGAAAGAAAACGTCCGGGTCGTTCTGGAGGCCGCCGGCGCCCACTTCCGTGTGCCCGAGGGCGGGCAGGAAACGGCGCGGGCGGCGGCGAACAGTGCTCTGGGGCTGGACGACCGGCCCTACCTGCTCGCTGTGGGCGTTTTGCAGCCGCGCAAGAACCTGGCCCTCCTGCTGGACGCCTTCGCCCTGGTGAAGCTTGGGCTGAAGATCGGCGGTGCCCCGCCGCCGCACCGGCTGGTCATCGCAGGCAAGCGCGGCTGGCTCGACGACACCGACGCCCTGCTGGCCGCCCTGCCGCCCGAGGTCACGCGGGACGTCGTGCTGGCCGGCTATGTCGCCGACGATGCTTTGCCCCTGCTCTACGGCGGAGCCGAGGCCCTGTGCTACCCGTCGCGCTACGAGGGCTTCGGCCTGCCGCCTCTGGAAGCGATGGCCTGCGGCTGCCCCGTCCTGTGCAGCCGCTCCTCGTCGCTGCCCGAGGTGGTCGGCGACGCCGGCATCCTGCTGTCCCCGGACGACTCGGACGCCTGGGCGCGCGCCCTGGGCAAGCTGCTGTCCGCGCCGCCCATCCTGGCCCGCTGGCGCGAGCGCGGCCCGGCCCGCGCCGCCCTGTTTTCGTGGGAACAGGCGGCCCGCGAGACCTTGGAAGTGTATGAGGAGTGTGTGAAATGACAGTCATTCAAGAAAGCATGACAAACACGGAGAGCATCCGTGACGTGGCCGAGCGGGTGGCGCAAGACAATGTTCAGTCCACACCCGAGCTGGAGGCGATCTACCTGTTTCCCTCGCAGGATACCATCCGGCTGGTGCTGATCGATCCCGTGACCATCCCGAGTGAACAGGTAGTCGCCTACTACTTCAACGCTTTTCCACAGGGGGGGGTCCCTTATGTTTCCGCTATCGCGGTGATCCGGCCCGAGGAGGCATTCGTCCTCCCGCCACCGCCGGACTGGGGAAGTTGGGCGGATGCACTTCGGCTGTGGCCGAAAGAATAAGGGGCAGGCGGGCGACGTGCGGGGAGGAAGATGCCGATGGACTGGCGCACTGCGCTCTTCGAGCAAGCGCATTCGGACTACGAGATACTACAGCTACTCAGCCGCGAGAACGCCGCTTTCTGTCACCAGCTACACTATCTCCAGATGGCGACGGAGAAACTTGCGAAAGGCTTCTCGACACCGCCTGGCGGGCCACAGCCGCCGAAAGTGCATCGCGCCTTCGTCGGCTTCCTGCGCCTGGCCCGGAGTAACAGGCAGCTCCGACAAGCCTGCAATTGCGGCCCCGGTCAGATCGAGGCGTACATCGCTTCACTGCTGCCGCTCGCTCGCCTCATCGAAGACCTTGCGCCGGCGAATGCCGGTGAAGGTCCGAACGCGGAGTATCCCTGGCAGGAACCTGGCACGGTGGTCGCGCCGGTCAGCCACCACTTCCCGGAATTTCGGTTCACAGGACGGAACATGCTCAACATGCTGAAGTTCCTCGACCGCTGCTTTCAGATCATCTAAAGGACACACCCATGCCCCTCGACCCGAAGTTCCTCGCCGTGCTCGCCTGTCCCGCCGACGACGACCGCCCGCCGCTGCGGCAGGAGGGCGACACCCTGGTCTGCGATAAGTGCGGACGCGTCTACCCGATCCGCGACGGCATTCCGATCCTGCTGCCTGAAGAAGCTACGATTCCCACCCGGAAATAACAGTCCATTGGAGGCCCCCGTGCAGCTCACCCGCGCCGGCCAGATCCGCGTCTCGCTGATCCACGGCCCCAACCTCAACATGCTCGGCGTCCGCGACCCAGACATCTACGGTAAGGACACCTTCGAGTCGGTCAACAAGAAGATCGAGGCGCACGCCAAGTCGCTCGGGGTGGATGTGCGGATACAACACTCGAACTCTGAGGGGGCGATCGTTGACTTCGTCCAGGAGGCGATGGGCTGGGCCTCGGCCATCGTCATCAACCCCGGCGCCTACACGCACTACTCGTATGCCATCCGGGACGCCCTCGCCGACTCGCGCCTGCCGACCATCGAGGTACATTTGTCGAACGTCCACGCCCGCGAGGAGTTCCGCCGCCATTCCGTCGTTTCCCCGGTGTCCACCGGCCAGATCGTCGGGCTTGGCCCTTACGGGTATCTGCTGGCCCTGGACGCGGCCAAGAACCTCGTCGAGGAAAGCCACCGATGAGCGGGGCGCGGGGGAATGTCTGTAGAGGCGCCGCTTGCCGCGCCCTCTTCGTCTTGCCGCGCCCTCTTTCCAATCCTAATCCTGAGGCGCGGAGCGCCTTTGCTCTTTTAATAGGCCGGCCTTGAAAGGCCGGTCCCGCGCCCGCTGGTCGCCCGTCGCCCAACCGCCGCCCCCCCCCTACGGCACGCAGTTGATCGGCGACTGGTCGCCGCACGTCCCGTCCGGCGCGGGATAAGTCGGCGACGTCGCCGCGCCCTCGCAGGCCACCCCGTAGACGCAGCGCACGTCCCAGTTCTCGTCCCGGATCTGGCCCCGGCGGGCGTACTTGACGTGGCCGTCCGCATACAGGAAGCTCGCCCCGCCCGCGTGCCGCCAGGCCACCTGCTTGTTGTTGGCCCAGCCGATGCCGAGCCAGGGGTGATCCCATTCTTCAGCCGTGTGGTCGCGGACGTCGGCGGCGTGCGGGTAGGCCACCTCCATCGCCGACCGCCCCAGCACCTGGCTGGTGTTCGCATTGGCGTCCGCCAACAGGATGGTGGACGCGGGCACCTGGAGACGGGCCAGGCCAACGACGGTGCGGTAGAAGCCGAGCGGCAGCGCGGCGTCGCGCGTGTCCAGCAGACCAATGATCTGGCCGTTCGTCGCGTAGGTCTGCCCCAGAACATTGGCGTCCGGGCAGTTCAGGCCCCCGCTGCGCCCGCCCACGACCTGCCCCCCGATGTAGCCGCTGACCTCGTCGGGCCACCCCACCGACTGCCCGGTGTCCTCGCTGTAGGACCAGGGAAATAGTTCGTCGGTGTCCTGGACGTACTGCAAGAGCGCCATGCCAATTTGACGCTGGTTGGAAGCGCAGGTGGCCCGGCGGGCGTTCTCGCGGACCTTCTGGAAGACGGGGAACAAGATCGCCGCGATGATGGCGATAATCACGATGACGACGAGAAGCTCGATCAGCGTAAACGCCTGTCTTTTTGGCACAGTGCGCGCTCCTTCTCCGCCCCGGCGGGGGCGGTCCTGGAAGGTGATACGCGGCGGGACGCGGATTCGGTTCGCGGGGAGAAGAACCCACCTCCTTGTTCGCTCCGCTCACAGGGGTCCTCCCGAAACGGGAGGACGAAGAGTGGTGCCTGCCTGCGCCCGCCTGCACGGCTCGCCGTCACCCCGCTTCCCCTGACGGCGCCGGAACATCCGCGTCCAGCGGTAGGGGCCGCCCGAAGTCGGGCAGGCCATCCGCGCCCCAGCCGAACGGCTGCGCCCGCGCCGAGCGCTCCTGGTAGGTGTAGCCGCTGTCCGTTTTGGCGTGGTAGACGATCCAGTCCTCGGCCCCGTCGGGCGACTTGAAGAAGTTATTGTGGCCCGGCCCGTAGACGCCTCCCGCGTCGTTGCGGGTGAAAACGGGGGCGGGGTGCTGCCGCCACGAAGCCGGGTCCATCAGGTCGGCGCCGATGTCCGCGATGAGCATGCCCAGCTTGTAGTCCGGCTTGCCGGTGTCGCAGGCCGAATAAGTCAGGAAGATGCGGCCGTTACGCTGGAGCGTCACCGGCCCTTCGCGCACCTCGTCGCACCCGAAGCCGTCGGCGGGCAGAGGGACGCGCGGGCCAGAGAGGGTGCAGGGGTCGCTCATGCGTGAGAGGTACAAGCCCTGGCCGGTCGAGCTGGGCCGGCCGCACCAGAGGAAGAACAGCCGCCCGTCGGGCAGCAGCAGGACCGAGCCGTCAATGGCGTAGTGAGCATCGTCGGGGTCGGTTTGGAGTTTCGCCTTGAAGGTGTAGGGGCCGCGCGGGTCGTCCCCTTCGCTCTCGCAGACGAACATCCGGTGGTGGCTGTCTTCGCCGTCCGAGGCGGTGTAGTAGAGATACCAGCGGCGGCCGTTCAGGCCATCGAGCTGGAAGAATTCCTGCGCCCACATGTCCCGGAAGCGGCCCGGCGCGTCGTCGCGCCAGACGACTTCGTCGGGGGCGTCTTTCAGCTCGTCCAGCCGCCGGGCACGGCGCAGGCTGATGGCCGTCCCCGCCGTGGCGGAGAAATAGTACCAGCCGCCATGAGTGATCAGGAACGGGTCCGCGCCGTCCAGCATCAGCGGGTTACGGAAGGTGGGTCTCGGCGTCGTCATGGCGAGATTATGACACATGCACGAAGCGGGCGGTTGAAACCGCACCAACGAGTTCACAAAACCTGCCTTCGCAGGTTAAGAACAGAAAAAGACTTTCAGACCGGAGTCTGAGTCCACGGAGGTGAGGGTTTTAGTGGGGTGACTTTGTGCCTTTGTTGGCGCGATTTCAACCGCCCGCCGAGCTTCTCCGCCCCCCGCTTAGGTATAATGGCGTCATCCTACTTTCAAGAAAGAACCCCCATGCCAACACGCCTCGACGCCGTCCGCCGCGCCTTCCAGTCGCTCGCCCCCGCCCCCGACGCCCTGCTGCTGACCGACACGGACAACCTCGGCTACGTTTCCGGCTTCACCGGCTCCACCGCCCAGGCCCTGGTCACGCCGGACGAGGCCCTGTTCATCACCGACTCGCGCTACACCCTGCGCGCTCTGGCCGAGTGCAAGGATTTCCAGATCGTCGAAACGCCGTCCGGCAGCGGCGGATACGGCGAAGCCTTGCAGAACGTCCTCGCCGAGCGCCCGGCCCTGCGCCGGTTGGGCTTCGAGGCCGGCCACGTTTCTTACAGCCAGTGGGAGGCTTTTAAAACACTAACGCCTGAAATCGAATGGGTGCCCACGGCGGCCCTTGTCGAGACATTGCGGGGAGTCAAAGACGCCGGCGAGGTGGACAAAATTCGGCGAGCCATCCTCATTGCCGAGGCCGCCTTCGAGTCGGTCAAGCCTCTTCTGAAGCCCGGCACGCGCGAGCAGGACTTCGCCCTGGAACTTGAGTTCGCCATGCGACGGGGCGGGGCCGAGGGCGTCGCCTTCAGCACCATCGTCGCTTCGGGCGCCCTGGGCGCGCACCCGCACCACCACGCCGGGCCGCGCCCGCTGGCCCTGGGCGACTTCGTGACCATTGACTGGGGGGCGACCGTGGACGGCTACAACTCGGACATCACCCGGACAATCGCCATCGGCCAGGTCTCGGACAAGCAGCGCGAAGTCTATGCCGTCGTCCTGGAAGCGCAGCAGCGCGCCATCGCCGCCGTCCGTCCTGGTAAGACCGGCAAGGAGATAGATGCCGTCGCCCGCGACTTCATCGCCGAAAAGGGCTACGGGGACGCCTTCGGTCACGGCCTGGGCCATTCGTTGGGCCGCTCGGTCCACGACGGCCCCGGCTTCTCCGCCCGCGCCGAGTCTCTCGTCCTCGCGCCCGGCATGGTGATGACGGTCGAGCCGGGCATCTATCTGGAGAACTGGGGCGGCGTGCGCGTGGAGGAGGATATTTTGGTCACGGAAGACGGCTGCGAGATCCTGACGCACCTGCCGAACAGTTTGGAAGTGCTGGGCTAGCCAGTCGGGAGACACGATGAGAAAGCGCCGCATCCTCCACGCCCCGACTTGGCGGTGCGGGCCGATGACTTACTGGGTGCATGTCCCAACTGACGGCCTGCCCTTGCGCGCGATGACCTGGCCGTACCGGCAGAAGGTAGTCAAGTCCCTGAAGGCGTGCCTCGC
>JANOOM010000538.1:0-6913 GCA_031421335.1 Armatimonadota bacterium | reverse complement strand
CGTGTGACGCCGCCCGAAATGCGCCCCGTAGCCGTGAACGCCGTGCTAGGCCGGATGCTCCAGTTTATGAGCGCCTACCTCGCGGACCAGGAGGTCCGAGTCGTCCAGGATTTCGGGGCGGACCTGCCGGAACTTTCCCTGGACCGCCCGCAGATCGAGCAGGTGATCAAGAACGTCGTCATCAACGCCGTTCAGGCCATGCCGCACGGCGGCACGCTGTCCGTCACCACGCGCCTCCAAGCACTGGCTGACCTGGTGGAAGTGGACTTCACCGACACGGGCGTCGGCATCCCGGCCGGCAAGCTGGACAAGATCTGCGCCCCGTTTTTCACCACCAAAACCAAGGGGACCGGGCTGGGGCTTGCGATCGTCCGCAAGATCATCGAGACCCACGGGGGCCGGCTGCTGATCCGCAGCGCGCCCGGCGAGGGATCCACGTTCACGATGCAGATCCCCGTTCACCCGACGCCCGCCGGCATGGTGCCGCCATCACGGACGGAGATCACCGACCAGCGCAGCGACCAGCCCGGCCAGATTTATGACGCTTGGGCCGTTTATTCGGCCTGAGAAACAGACTGAGAAGTAGAAGGACCCCCCGTAGTATGGCAGCAGAACCCGCCGCCCCCGCTTCCCCAAAAGCTAAGACACTGCTGATCGCCGACGACGAGCCGAACATCCGGCGCGTCCTCCAGGCGATCTTCATCAAGGACGGCTACGAGGTGCATGTCGCCGAGAACGGCGTCAAGGCGCTGGAATGGGCGTCCGCCAACCCGGTCACACTGCTGATCACCGACCTGATCATGCCGGACATGAACGGCGTGGAGCTAATTCAGAAAGTCAAGCAGCGCCATCCTGAGGCCGTCGCCATCGTCATCACGGCTTACGCCACGATCAAGACCTGCGTGGACGCCATGCGTTACGGCGCCTCGGACTATATCACCAAACCCTTCGACATGGACGAGATCCGGGCCGTCGTCAAACGGTCCGTGGGGCGCGCCACCGAAACGCGGGCGGGCGCCGGCGGGGCGAAGCCGGGCGCCCGGAATGCCGCCCCGTCCCTGCTCGCGAACGCCGTCAGCCCCGCAATGCAGGAGATCTTGGCCACGGTGGGCCGAGCCGCCGCTTCGCGGGCGACGGTGCTGATCCGGGGCGAAAGTGGGACCGGCAAGGAGCTGGTCGCCCGCGCCCTGCACGAGCAGTCCGACCGGGCGAATGGCCCGTTCGTCCCTATTTCCTGTGCCGCCCTTTCCGAAACGCTTCTGGAGAGTGAGCTATTCGGCCACGAGAAGAACGCCTTCACCGGGGCGGCAGCAGAGAAAAAGGGCCGGTTCGAGCTGGCCCACGGCGGGACGCTGTTCCTGGATGAGATCGGGGACATTTCGGGGGTGGTACAGGTGAAACTGCTGCGCGTCTTGCAGCAGCGCGAGTTCGAGCGGGTCGGCGGCACGAGGACGATCAAGGTGGACGTGCGGGTCGTCGCCGCCACGAACAGCGACTTGGAACAGCTCATCAAGGAAAACAAGTTCCGCGAGGACCTCTATTATCGGCTGCAGGTCATCCAGGTCACGATGCCGCCGCTCCGCAAGCGTGTCGAGGACATCCCGCTGCTGATCTCGCAGTTTTTGCACAAGTTCAACGGCGAGAACGGTACGGCGGTCGAGTCCTTCTCGCCCGAGGCGATGATGCACCTGCTGTCGTACCCCTGGCCGGGCAACGTGCGCGAATTGGAGAACGTGACGGAGCGGTGCGTCGTAATGGCCGACCGTAACACGAGCGTGGTTGGCGCCGCGCTGCTGCCCTCAGTGATCCGGGACGGGCGGTTGGGATAGAATCCTCTCCCGCCTCACAAGTTCGTCACCCTCCCCTCGGAGGGAAGAGGTCTAGAAGGAAAAGAGTCGCAGCCTTCCGTCAAGAAGCAGAAACCTTGTGGTTACTCTCCTTAAATCCCTTCCCTCCAAGGAGAGGGTGACGAGCTTATGAGGCGGGAAAGGACTACAACGCCACCGTCTTGCTCGGTCCGGCCCCCAGCACCTCAGCGGGGTCCCGCCAGCCCATGCTCTGCCCGTCGCGCATCATCAGGACGGCATCGGCCCCTTGAAGCATTTCGGGGTCGTGCGTGACCACAACCACCGTTCCCCGCTCCCGATAGGCCGAAAGCAGGTCTACGACCAGGTGCCCGTTTGCGTGGTCGAGCGAGGCCGTCGGTTCATCTGCGAAAATCACTTCGGGGTCGTTCATCATCGCCCGTGCCACGCAGACGCGCTGCTTCTCGCCGCCGGAAAGTTGCGAGGGGAGCTTATCGGCCATGTCCCCGATGCCAAGCTGCTCGAAGTAGCCGACCGCCTTCTTGCGTGCGGTGGCGTCCAGGGTCGGCGCCCCCATCAGCACATTTTCCATCGCCGTCTGCCAGACCAGCAAATAGGGCTGCTGGAAGACAAAACCGAAGCGCTGGCGGCGAAGGTCAATCAGATCTAAGTCGGAGTGCTTGCCGTAGCGGTAGTCGCCGATCTGCACGTCGCCGCCCGTCGGGCGCTTCAGGCCGCTCAGGATGTAGAGTAGGGAGGACTTCCCGGACCCAGACGGCCCCATAATGCCCACGAACCTCTTGTTTGGGATCTCGATGCTGACTTCGCGCAGGGCATAGGTTTGTCGTGCGGTATGTGGAGTCGGTGGTCGCCCCAGCAGCCGATTTGTGAAATCGCGCAGAGTATCCGCTCCCTCTGCACCGTCGTTATAGACCAGCGATATTTTGTCGGTTGACAGAACGGTATCGGTCACTCTTTCGGCTGTTCTTTCGGCTGTTCTTTCGGTCACGCTTTCGGTCACTCTTTCGGTCACGCTTAACGCCTCTCTATGATAGTCACGGGGTCGAGCCGGGCCAGGCGGATGCTAATGGTCGCCACAGCGAACAGCGTGATGAAGACCGGGATGGGCAGCGTGTTGAAGTACGAGAGGGGATCGCCCGGATTGATTAGCATCCCGCGCGGCTCGAAAACGCTTCCCTTCATAGCGCTGAGGGCACCATAATTGATGGCGACGCCCAGCAGCCAGCCCAGAGTAGTCAGGATGGCCGTCTCGGAGACGGCGTGCCAGACCAAGGTGCTGCGCCGCAGGCCGATGGCGGCCAGCACGGCGAACTCGCTGATGCGCTGCGTGAAGTAGATGTTGGAAAGCATTCCGGCCATGAGCGCGACCACGAAGATGACGGTGCCGTTGACGAGGTGCATGATCAGGTACATCGAGGCCAGTGAGTTCCGCAGGGTCTTTACCAGGTTGTTGAACGACAGCACTTGCACCTGGAACTTGTCCAGCGAGTCGAACAATATATCCCCCACCCGTCCCTGCGCGGCGGGGTTCGTCGTCGTCACCAGCAGGGAGCGTGGCACGGCGGCCAGGTTCTCATCGGTAAATCGTTCGGAAGTAAACGCCATCCAGGTCGGGCCTTTGAGGATACCGACCAGGATGATCTTGGCGGGCGCGGCGACCAGTGTCCCGGTGTCAAGCGGCGAGGCGATGACGTCACCGACCTTCACCTTCTTGTTGCGCGCCAGGCCCTCGGAGATCACGGCCTCAGGCTTGCCCGGCAGAGGCATCCTTCCGCCAGGCAGCAGCGTGTCCCCTGCGCGTCTCAGCAGGTAATCCCGATTGTCGTCAGTGACGCCGAAGCAGACGAACGGGAACGGGCCAAAGACCGTGTTGATGTTGAAGAAGAACCCGGACGTCTCGATGGTCCGCTCGACTCCGGGCGTTTTCTTGATCTGCGTCTGGATGTCGGCGGGCACACGCACGACGCCCTCACCGGGCAGGGCGGCGGCGATGCGCGGGATGACCGGCGTGAAGACCTTGGTGTAATTGTAGATGGTCAGGACAGTCAGGTCAATGGAGTTGACGACGGTGACGACCGAGGCAATCAAGAACACGGATAGGACGATGACAAACGCCAGGGGGAGCGTCCTCCCCAGGTTGCGCCGGAAGTAGGTGATGGGGTTGAGCGGGCGTGCGATGGCCGTGGTTCCTTGCTAATGCATACTAAAGCGGTTTGTGAAATCCGCCACGGGGATCATTATACCCCGTTTGAATGGTCGTGGGCCGCCGCGTAGATGCCGTAGCCAATGAAGCCGGCGTAGACCAGGATGCCAAGCGCCATCAGGGTGGCCCCGACGATGCCGCAGATGCGGCCGGCGTTGACCGTGCCGCGCTGGCTCATGGGGTCGCCAATACGGTCCAGGGTTTGCAGGGCGCTGTTACCCATGACCCAGGCGACGATGCCGAAGACGCCGCCGATGCCGCAGACGAGGCTCGTCACGATGCCGAGGATGCCGAAGACCAGAATGAGAGTCGCGTTGACCGGCGGCACCAACAGCACGGGCGCGTAGTACCCATCCGGCGGGGGCGGCCAGGACGGCGGCGGGTTTTGGTATGGCGGGGGCGACTGCCCGTAGGGCAAGTTTTGCGGCGGCTGCTCGGGCGGCGGATAGTCGGACAGCGGATACTGATCGTCAGGCATGTCTCTCCCCTTCCGGGTACAAGATACCCAATCACGGGTAGGAAAATAGCCATCCGGCGGTATACTTCAGACTGAAGACCGCACAGAAAGAGCAAGAGCTATGAACATTGGAGTCGTCCGAGAGATCAAGAATAATGAGAACCGGGTCGCCATCGTGCCGTCCGGCGTCGAGACGCTGACGCGGGCCGGCCACCGGGTCTTCGTCGAGACCGGCGCGGGCATGGGGACCAGCCTGACGGATGACGCCTACTTGGCGGCCGGGGGGACGATCGTCCCGGATGCCGGCGGGGTCTGGGGGCAGGCGGAAATCGTCTGCAAGGTCAAGGAGCCGCAGCCGGAAGAATACCCGCACATCCGGGCGGGCCAGACCGTATTTACCTACTTCCACTTCGCCGCCTCGCGCGCCTTGACCGAGGCCATGCGGGACACGAAGGCCACTTGCATCGCTTATGAGACGGTGGAAGCGCCCGACCGGACGCTGCCCCTTTTGACGCCGATGTCGGAGATCGCCGGCAAGATGGCGATGCAGGAGGCGGCCAAGTATTTGGAGAAGCCGCAGGGCGGGCGCGGCATCCTGCTGGGCGGCATCCCCGGCGTCCCGGCCGCTCACGTTGTCATCCTGGGCGGGGGCGTGGTCGGCATCAACGCCGCCAAGATCGCGGCGGGCATGGGGGCGAAGGTCACCATCATGGACGTCAACCTGGAGCGCCTGCGCTACCTTGATGACGTGCTGCCCGCGAACGTCACGACTTACTTCTCCAACGCATTGCACATCCGCGAGATCCTGCCGAGCGCGGACGTCGTCATCGGGGCGGTGTTGATCAAAGGCGCCCGCGCGCCGATCCTCGTCTCGCAAGCGGACCTCAAGCGCATGAAGCCCGGCTCGGTCATCGTGGACGTAGCCGTGGACCAGGGCGGCTGCATCGAGACCATGCACCCGACGACCCACGCCGTCCCGGTCTTCACCGTGGACGAGGTGATCCATTATGGCGTCGCCAATATCCCCGGCGCGGTGCCGGCGACTTCCACTTATGGCCTGACGAACGCCACCTTCCCCTACCTGCTGTTGCTGGCGAATAAGGGCATCAAGCAGGCCCTACGCGACGACGCCGGACTGGCGAAGGGCTTGAACGTCGCGGACGGCGAGTTCTTCCTGTCGGAAGTCGCCGAACAGTTCGGCTTCCCCTTGTCCACACTGGGCGAGTGGCTGGCCTAAACCGATGCGCCTCAAACCCGTCTTGGTTGCACTCGCCGCGCTCGTCGCCCTCGGGCTGGTCATCTGGCGGGTGGATCAGGCCACGCACCGGACTTTCGGGGGGCGCCCTGGTGTCGCGCAATTGGCCCGCGCGACGCCCGCGTATCAAAACGGGCTGACGCTGCTGGCGATCGACAACGTCAGCCCGGACCACACCTATGACTTCTCCGACGGGCGGCAGAATGACACCGGCGGTTCAATGACCTCCGTGCCGGCAGCCGACACAGCCCTCTGGATCGAGCTGCCGCCGAATGTCCCGCTTCCGGCGAACTGTTACGACTCCCTTCACGTCCCATGCCGGGATCTGTTCACGCTCACCGCGCGCACCTCAGACGGCCAGGAACTGCCACTGCGCTGGCGTCCGAACGTCTCACAGGGCGGCAACGGGCCGGCTTATATCCTCGCTTCCATCCCCGCCGGGTACCCCGACACCGTCCGCTGGGCGGACGTGACGATGGAAGACCACCACGGGGACACGGCGAAGTGGCGCATCCTGCACCTGCCGCCGATGCAGCACGTCCTCGCGCCGCCGGTCACTCCTCAGACGACGTTCCATCAGGGAAACATCACGATGACGGCTCGCGCTTACCACGGCACCGACCCGAACGGCAACGGGTACGGCCCCATGATGTTGTGCGACATTTCCGGGACCATCACGAACGCGCCGAACAGTTGGGAGCTGGGGCCGATGAGGCTGACGCGCGAGTGGGAGGCGCCGGGCTACGTCGCGCCGGGCGGCGGCAGCACCTTCGGCACGAACAAGGACGCTCGGAACAAGGTCACGATCGAGGCGAAGCGGCAGGCGGTCTACTACAACCAGACGGAGATGTATCCGGGCGCGATCCACTGGGTCCGCCTGGACGCCCCGCTTCAGGAGTACGGCACTTATAATGAGACCGTGACGTTCCATGACCTTAGTGTCGTCAAGTACCGGGGGACCGGCGGGCAGTATTTGTCCGGGGCACAGCCGCAGACCGCCACTACACCGAGCGGCGTCACCATCACGCTGGTGGACATCCAGCACCAGAAGCTGTTGAAGAACAGTTGGGGCGGCGATGGCACCGGCCTGCTCATCCGCTACCCGCAGGGCGACAAGTACGCTTCCCTGCCCCGCTCCCCACTTTGGCGACGGCACAAGGGCGTCATCAGCG